>JBDSAP010000228.1:0-8659 GCA_039922055.1 Ferruginibacter sp. | reverse complement strand
TTGTTTTAGCCTCTTCGGCGATAAGTCATAAGCCTAATAATTTCCAGGTACTCATTTCCGGTTCATTGGTTGCTTTAATCGTATCTATTATTCATATTATTTAGCATTGATTTTTATTCTTTATACTAATTTTTTTGTCCGAACATTTATCTTTCAAGCATCATCCTTGCGTCGTGACAATCCCGAGAGAGGTTTTGTGTGCCGCCTCGGGACCCTCTTGTACAATTGAAGCTTTGGGCAGCATCAAAAACGGCAACCGAAACGGATCGCTGAATGTTGATAAAGATAATTTAGCAAGTAAAATCGCCTGGAACTTAAGCCGTAGTTCAGTCATTTTTAATACACCGTTTTTCTTTTTCCACTTTCAAAGTCCTTAAAGATAAATGAACCCAATTTGTCCAATGATGCAAAGAAAGCTTTACCATTATTTGTTTCAGTAAATTCTGTTACAAACTTTTGCAGGTATGGATCGCTGGCGATCATAAAGGTAGTGATCGGTATCTTTAGTTTTTTACATTGCGTGGCCAGGCTCATACACCTATTCAATATTTTTCTATCAACCCCAAAGCTGTTTTTATAATAACGCTTTCCTACTTTCAGGCAGGTAGGTTTGCCATCTGTGATCATAAATATCTGCTTGTTGGGGTTCCTTCTTTTGCGAAGCAAATCCATCGCCAGTTGTAAACCCGCCACTGTATTTGTATGATACGGTCCCACCTGCAAATAGGGCAGGTCTTTTACTTCGATCGTCCAGGCATCATTTCCAAAAACAACAATATCCAATGTGTCTTTCGGATACTTCGTTTGTATAAGCTCGCTGAGCGCCATTGCAACCTTCTTTGCAGGTGTTATCCTGTCTTCACCGTACAATATCATCGAGTGGCTGATATCGATCATCAGCACTGTAGAAGTCTGCGATTTAAAATCAGTCTCCCTTATCTCAAGATCATCTTCATGCAAACGAAAACTATCTACACCATGATTGATCTGTGCATTGCGAATAGACGATGTAAAATCAATTTGCTCCAGCGTATCACCAAATTGAAAAGGCCTTGTCTCGGGGTTTATCTCATCGCCCCCGCCGGGTTTAAAAGTATTGTGGTTTCCCTGCTTTGTTTTTTTAAGCTTGCCAAAAATATCTTCCAGGCTTTTTTTGCGAATGCCTTGTTCAGTTTTGGGTGTGATCTTTATTTCACCGTTTTCTCTTTTTTCATCTATATAACCCTTCTCTTTTAAGTCCTCATAAAAATCACCCATTCCATAGTCATCATTGGTAAGCTTGTATTCTTTGTCCAGTTCATTCATCCATTGCATAGCCTCTCCCACATCGCCATTGGTGTAGGTGAGTAATTGCATAAAAAGATCCAGCAATTGTTCAAAACGTGATTTGGCATTTTGATTTGGATCGAATTTGGAAAAGTTATATCCTATCATATTTCCAGGCCGATTTTCTGCCACCGGTACTTATCATATTAAGATTTGGGAAGCTATACCGGTAGTGTTCGGTGTGTGCAATTTAATAAACATTTGCCCGCTTCAATAAGTTCGGTTGTTAAATAATAAATCCTCCTGCTTTTGGCAGAAGGATTTACTTATTTCGTAATTATTCTATTGTTTCTTCTTAGTTGTATCGACAGCTTTTGCAGGCGGAGGAGTTGCTGGCAAATTGTTGATAGTCCCCGGAAGTTCACCAGGCTTGACCAACGGATTTTTGTACATACTTTCAATTTGCTGAATGCCTCTCAGGAAGCTTGCAGCCTGTTCATTATCACTCCTGAAAAAGTCCTGCTTATTCTCATTCAAATTGGCGTAATAGTTCATTTGCTGTTCCAGATCCTTCTTCACACTCCGTGATACCTTTTCTGCAAGGGTAGTATCACCTGCCTTGTAACAGGCCTCCAGGAACTGTAGCGAAATATAATTATGCTGTTGAAAACGAGAAACCATTCCATAAGGAAAATTCTCCTCAAGCATCCCTTTATCCACTTTCTCAAGCATTTTTTTTGCTTCTTCTTTCTTGCCATTCTCTGCCAGGTTCGATGCTGCCTGCGCATAAGCAAGACGTATACTGTTTAGGTGCCTGCGGTTCTCTTCGTCAAAGTACACACCTGATACATTGGCATTTCCAAATACAAACTTCTTCATCATTTTATCGTACACCCAATCTTTGTTTACCGGACTGTTTGCTACAGGCACCAGCCTGTTGGTAAGCCCATCCTGGCGGAGGTATTGCAGAAAGCCAAGGTCACGGTATTCAGATGTGAAATAGATTGGCCGCTTCCATTTATTGCTTGCGATGATGTTCAAAATAGCAGCATCATTCTTATAAAGCGCCTGCTTCGGAATTTCGAACCTCATTTCACTTAATACACTATCTCCCGGGTTCACAGTACCATTCTGCCGCACCAGGTTTACATCTACCGGTACAAAAACTTTTTTGGTAGGAAACAAATGTATGGTATCCTCGCCGTTCATTTGGATTTTTCCTGGCTCATCACTGCCTGCATAGTCTTTCATCATAGTGTACAAATCCATATACTGATTCGGATCAACACCCGGACGTGGGGAATAATAAACAACATCCCTTTTTGCTCCTTCGATTTGGTCAGGTCTCCAGATAGGATCCATCGGATCGCTTTGATTTACTTTATAACGCAACTGGTTAATATACCAATCTGTACCTAATAAACTGGAGTTGATCACCCGAATATCTCTCCGGATACCTTCCACCTCCTGTGCATACCACAAAGGATAAGTATCATTATCGCCAAAGGATATTACGATAGCGTTAGGGGCACAGCTTTCGAGGTAATCAATCGCAAGATCCCGGGCCAATACTTTCTTACCACGGTCATGATCATCCCATTCCTGGCTGGCCATTAATACCGGTACTGCTAATAAACATAAGCCTGCCGACGCATAAGTAGCAATACTGCCGCTGGTATATTTGTTGATCAATTCTCTTATAAATAATACGCCCAACCCTATCCAAATGGCAAAGGCATAGAAGGATCCCACAAAAGCATAGTCACGCTCACGAGGCTGAGGCCCTGCCATATTTAAATAAACAACGATGGCAATACCTGTGAAGAAAAACAGGAGCCCCACCACCAATGCATCTCTTTTATTTTTCTGATAATGAAAAACAATACCGAGAATTCCTAATATTAAAGGCAAAGCAAAAAGTGTATTGTTTGCCTTATTGTGCTTCATGCTGTCTGGCATATATTTTTGGTTGCCAAGACGAATATTATCCCAAAAACCGATACCCGTTTTCCAGTTGCCATCTCTTACATTGCCCATATCCACACCCTGGATATCATCCTGCTTACCTGCAAAATTCCACATAAAATATCGCAGGTACATCCAGCCAAGCTGGTATTGGGTGAAGAAGCTAATATTATCTCCCATCGTGGGTTTACCGTTCCATTCACCGGTCTTGGGGTCTTTTGTAAGGTCCGCAAATCTTGCATAATAATCTACGTGCCCCTGGTCATTGCTTTGGTCCCACATACGGGGGAAAACGTGCATGTCAGCAGGATCATAAGACGTCTCTACTTTCTGACCATTCTTTACATACTTTCCTTGTCCCTTAATATAAGTTTGCACCACATTTTGCTCAATAGGCTGGTCGGTAAAATCCTGGCCTTTTAATATCGGCCAGTCTCCATATTGCTCACGACCCAGATAGCCAACGAGGTTTACCGGGTTATCTACATTGAACATATCGACAGCCGGATCTGCACTTGAACGAATAAGCGTAGTAAAATAAGTGGAGTATCCTATTAGCATAAAAGCAAAGCTCCACAAGCCCAGGCGAAGAAAGTTCCAGTTTCTTTTGGTGGCAATACGCACACCAACATAAAGAAGAACACCTAACAATATAAAGAAGAAAGCAAAGCCGCTATAAAAGGGCAGGCCAAAATCATTTACAAATAAAATATCAAAATTACCGGCTCCTTTAACGGTCCATTGAATAACCGCTTTTTGTATAAAGCCGGTTAAAACGCAGCCAATGAGGAAAGCCCATACCATTCCCCAGTTGGTAACTTTATATCTTTTGAAATAATAGATCATTACCATCGCAGGGATGGTTAATAAGTTGAGTAAGTGAACCCCAATGGAAAGTCCCATCAGGTAAAATATAAGTATCAGCCAACGATCGGCGCTTGTAAAATGTCCCGTGATGCCTCTATTATGTTCTTCCGTTACTGCATCTTCCCATTTAAGCATAGCCCAAAAAACAACCGCGGTAAAAAAAGAGGATAACGCATAAACTTCACCTTCCACAGCACTATACCAAAATGAATCTGAAAAAGTATAAGCCAATGCACCAATAGTGCCAGCGGCCATTACAGCAAATAACTGTTCACCATTTAATTCATCATTTCCCTTTCGCACCATCTTTTTTGCAAAATGCGTAATGCTCCAGAATAAAAATAATATGGTAAATCCGCTTGATAAAGCACTCATCAGGTTAACACCGGTTGCCGCATGCTTCGGATCAAAAGGCGCCATAAACAAACGACCAATCAACACAAAAAGCGGGGCGCCTGGCGGATGAGGTATTTGTAATTTATAAGCACTG
Organism: Ferruginibacter sp.; assembly: GCA_039922055.1. GTDB lineage: Bacteria > Bacteroidota > Bacteroidia > Chitinophagales > Chitinophagaceae > Ferruginibacter. The sequence goes on along the minus strand of JBDSAP010000228.1, from coordinate 4,071 downwards.
GAAGCAAATTCGCCGCAGTCCCAAAAGCTGCCGGTAGCCTCCATTGTCATAATGTACACCGAACAGGCAATAAGGCAAACAATCCACCCGGTGATGTTGTTGATACGTTTAAAAGTCATAATAGTAGTTGGTTATAAGGGGGCAAATATAATTAGTTTGTTGTTTGCAGTGTTTAGTTTATAAGTATTTGTGAATTTTTTCAGAACGTTCACTGCCAGTTCGTTATCCGATCCTGTTTTGCACTATATATATTTTTGTCCGGCCATTTGATTTTCATTGCATCATTGTTGCGTCGCCCTCTTGTACTATGGAAGCTTTGGGCAACATCTCACATTCGCACCTGCCATAAACAGGCCGTTTCATTGTTTCTAATACATAATTATCTTTACGGCCAATGAAAAAGGCCTTCATTCAATTACATATCGCCGTTTTCTTAGCAGGCTTCACGGCCATCCTGGGAAAACTAATCGGCCTGAATGAAGGAATGCTTGTTTGGTACAGGCTCCTGATAACGGTGTTGAGCCTGGGCACCCTGCTCTATTTTAAAAAAGAACTGGAACGAATATCGTTAAAGGAAGCATTTAAGATATTGGGGGTTGGGTTGATTGTAGCCGTTCATTGGGTTTCATTTTACGGTAGCGTAAAATATGGCAATGTCTCTATTGCCGTTGTTTGTTTATCAGGTTCAGGATTTTTCACGGCTTTCTTCGATCCACTAATCAATAAGAGATCCATCATTCTGCTGGAAATTTTACTGGGCCTGTTAGCCATCGCTGGTATATATATTATATTCGATTTTCATCCCCAATACAAAACCGGTATCATTTTCGGTATCATTTCAGCTATTGGAAGTTCATTGTTTCCCATCTTCAACAAGCAACTGTTACAGCGCCATAGCCCTGCAACATTAACGCTCTATGAATTGGGCGGCGGTTTTTTAGCGTTGAGTCTTTTAGTTCCGGGTTATCTGTACGTTTTTCCGGCTGGTTATTTTATTCCTACCCCGGTAGACTGGATATGGTTATTACTGCTTGCATGGGTGTGCACTGTACTATGTTTCGATCTTCAGTTGAATGCTTTAAAAAAGGTGTCAGCTTTTACAGCGAACCTTGCCTACAACCTGGAACCCGTTTACGGAATTATATTAGCCTTTATTTTTTTCAATGAAAATAAAACACTCAACAGTCATTTTTATCTCGGAGTAGGGCTGATCATACTGGCTGTTGTCCTTCAAACGGGCAGGGTATGGCATAGTAAGCGAAAGAAATACGGATTAAATTTGTGAGTATTGCGAGACATAGACGGCCTGGCTGGAAAAAAATTGAGAAAAAAGAAAACGCAACACTAAAAATCAAATTGTTTTGTTACCTTTGCCGTCCAAAAAATAAGACTATGGCTAGAGTATGTCAGGTTACAGGTAAAAGGCCAATTACGGGTAACAAAGTTTCACATTCGAATATTAAGACAAAGCGCAGGTTTTTGCCCAATTTGCAAACCAAGCGGTATTTTCTTGCAGAAGAAGATAAATGGGTGACACTTAAAGTTTCTTCTGAAGCTATCCGTACTATCAATAAAAACGGGCTTCTTTCAGTTGTAAAGCAATTAAGAGCAGCCGGCGAAAAAATATAAACGTTAACCTGTTTACCCGCCTGCAATTATGCGGCATGGGTTAACAAATAAAATAACAACAAATGGCAAAGAAAGGTAACAGGGTGCAGGTAATTTTGGAATGTACTGAGCACAAGTCAAGCGGCAAGCCAGGTACAAGCCGTTACATCACCAAAAAGAACAAAAAAAATTCACCTGAAAGATTGGAGCTGAAAAAATTCAACCCAATTTTAAAGAAGGTGACGGTGCATAAAGAAATTAAGTAAATTCGAAAATTAGCAAATTGGAAAATGTGAAAATCAAGTTTCCAATTGGGTCATTAATTTTCAAATTTTCAAATTTTATAATTTTCAAATTAATTAGTCATGGCAAAAGCAGCTAAAACAGCGATCAAAACCAAGGACCAGAAAGCAGCAGCAGAAGCTAAAAACTGGACAAAAGTAATACGGGCACTTCGCAGCCCTAAAACTGGTGCATATACTTTTAAGGAGTCGATCGTACACAAGGACAAGATTAAAGAACACCTGGCTCAGTAACTTTTACGGCGGTATAAAATATTAAGCTGTTCTGATTAGCATCGGAACGGCTTTCTTTATTTTAGTATGTTATCAATGAAATATCTTTGCCATCCCAAATACATAAGCATCATCTTACAATACATTAAATATTTATAATGGGACTGTTTGACAAACTCTTCGGGAAAAAACAACAGCAGGAAACCCTTGACCAGGGCTTGCAAAAAACAAGGGAAGGATTTTTTAGCAAAATAAGCAAGGCAATTGCCGGAAAAAGTACGGTAGACGAAGAAGTGCTGGATGAAGTGGAGAATGCACTGGTAAGCGCTGATGTAGGAATTGAAACCACGGTTGAAATAATTAACCGAATCGAAAGGCGGGTGGCCCGGGATAAATATTTAGGCACCAGTGAACTGAATGCAATACTGAAGGATGAAATAGAAAACGTCCTGGTGTCAGCGCCTGAAGATCACAGTTATGAAAACTATGAACTTCCCGAGGGACACAAGCCGCATATCATATTGGTGGTGGGTGTGAATGGTGTGGGCAAAACAACTACAATTGGAAAGTTGGCGCACAATTTTACGAAGACCGGCAAATCTGTTTTATTAGGCGCCGCTGATACGTTCAGGGCCGCCGCCATTGACCAGCTAACGATATGGAGTGAACGCACCAACGTGCCTATCGTAAAAAAGGAGATGGGCAGTGATCCGGCATCAGTAGCGTATGATACGGTGATAAGCGGAGTAGCGAAAAATGTGGATGTCATTATTATCGATACCGCAGGCCGCCTCCACAATAAGGCACACCTGATGGATGAGCTTACTAAAATAAAAAGAGTAATACAAAAAGTTATACCTGAAGCTCCGCATGAAGTGATGCTGGTTTTGGATGGCAGTACAGGGCAGAATGCATTGGAACAGGCAAAACATTTTACCGCGGCCACAGACGTAACTGCATTAACCATCACGAAACTGGATGGCACGGCTAAAGGCGGCGTTGTATTGGCCATAGCTCACCAGTTTAAGATCCCCGTAAAATTCATCGGCGTAGGAGAAAAAGCAGAAGATCTGTTGGTATTCGATAAGCAACAGTTTGTGAACGGAATGTTTAATTTGGATGTCTCTGATGTGTGATGTGTGATGTATGATGTGTGATGTATATACTTAGGAGCAAGACTGAAGAAAAGTCAAAGTGTGAGCAAGAACTTCGAATAGCTCTAAACCCTAAACCCAAAACTCAAAACAAAAAACAAAAAACCAATATGGTTCAAGTAGGTGAATACAATCTTTTAAAAGTAATACGTGCTGTTGATTTCGGTTTGTATCTGGATGACGGGGCAGAGGGTATTTTATTGCCTAAACGCTTTGTGCCTTCGGGTGCGGCGATTGGAGATGAGCTGAAGGTTTTTGTTTATCATGATGGCGAAGATAGGTTGATTGCAACTACTCAGCAGCCAAAAGGAACATTGGGAGATATTGTGAAATTGCGGGCCGTATCGGTTACGCCACAAGGCGCATTTTTAGATATGGGCCTGATGAAAGATCTGTTTGTTCCTAAGTCGAAGCAAATTATCGGCATGCGCCCCAATGGAGATTACCTCGTAAAAATATATCTTGATGAACAAACGGGCCGCATTGCTGCGACAGAAAAACTGGAGGCTTTCCTTAGTAATGAATCATTGACTGTAAAAGAATTGGATGTTGTTGACCTGGTCGTATATCGTCGTACCGATATTGGCTATGTGTGTATCATCAACAACCAGCATACTGGTGTATTGCATTTTAACGAGATCTATCGCAATATACAGGTAGGTGACAAGTTCAAAGGGTTTATAAAAAAAGTATATCCTGAAAGCAAGGATAAGGATGATCGCTTCAGGATAGATGTGGCGGCCGGTAAACCAGGTTACAACAGGGTAGAAGATGAAGCACAAAAAGTGCTGAGG
>JBDSAP010000227.1:0-4276 GCA_039922055.1 Ferruginibacter sp. | reverse complement strand
ATTTACATATTGGCATTGTTATCGTTTATACATCAAAAATTATTAGATGATAGCCAAGAAACATTTTAAGATCTTTCTGCTGGATAGTAATATGTTTTCGCTAAACATTTATCAACAGCATCTAATCAACCTTGGTTATACAGATATTTCCATCTTTCACAATGAGGTTGATTGCCTCGATAACTTATTACAGGACCCCGACATAATTTTTATAGATCACTGCATCAACCTGTTGAACGGGGTGGACATTTTAAGAAAAGTAAAAAGAGTTAATCCTGATATATATGTGATATTCTTTGCTTCGCTCGACGACACTGAAGCAGTAGTAAATATTTTAAAGCACGGAGCTTTTGATTTTATCGTAAGAGGCGACAACGATTTTAAAACCCTTGACAACGTCATCATGAAAGTGTATCGTGTGAAGTTGTTGCTCGAAAAGAATAACATCACATCATTTAAGAAGATCATATAGCAAACAGAAATTTGCATTGATTCCCACCGTTATAGAAATTTACATAATTTATAATATATCTTCTTCCATCAAAAGAAATCCATAAAATGGAACAATCTTTTTGGTGGAATTTTCGTTAGATAGTTCCGTTAGCTGGAAATATACAAAGCCAGCGGCCGCAATATCTATGGAACCCTACAAAATATTCATTGTTGAAGATGATCCCTGGTATGGTGAAATTCTCGAATACCACCTCTCTTTAAATCCTGACTATCTTATCAGCCGTTTTAGTTCCGGTAAAGAATGTTTGGCAAACATGTACCAGCAGCCAGACCTCATTACCATTGATTTTTCTCTCCCTGATTTTACCGGCGACACCCTTTTTCAAAAAATAAAGGAGGTGAATAGTGAAGTGCCGATAATAGTAATAAGCGGGCAGGAAGAAATATCGATAGCTGTAAAGATGCTAAAGATGGGGGCACGGGATTACCTGGTAAAAGACGAAAATACCAAGGACATTTTATGGAACACCGTAATTAAAGTAAGAGAAACCGGTAATCTGAAAAAAGAAGTTGCCAACCTGCGTGAAGAACTTGCGCAGAAATTTTCATTTGATAAAAGCATTAAAGGCCAAAGCCCTGCACTAAACAATATTTTCAGGCTGATGGAGAAGGCCACCAAAACAAATATCAATGTTTCTATAACAGGCGAAACTGGCACTGGTAAAGAAGTAGTGGCAAAAGGTATTCACTACAACAGCGACCGGAGAAAGAAACCTTTTGTAGCGGTTAACATGGCAGCTATTCCAAAAGAACTGATTGAAAGCGAATTGTTCGGACATGAGAAAGGTGCTTTTACAGGCGCCCTCGCACGCAAGGCGGGCAAGTTTGAAGAAGCAAACGGGGGTACCATTTTCCTGGATGAAATTGCTGAAATGGACCTGAGCATGCAGAGTAAGATATTGAGGGTATTACAGGAACGTGAAATAATAAGAGTAGGCGGAAATGAAAAAGTAAAATTAGAAGTAAGGCTGATCATTGCCACGCATAAAAATTTGTCTGAGGAAGTAAAAAAAGGAAACTTTCGGGAAGATCTTTATTACCGCATCATCGGTTTGCCGGTTGAGTTACCACCACTAAGAGAAAGGGGCAATGACATCCTGATATTGGCAAGACATTTTGCAGATGAGTTTGCGAAGGATAATAAGTTTGATCCCATTACTATTTCGCAGGATGCAAAAGAAAAATTAATGCGGTACAATTATCCCGGCAATGTACGGGAATTGAAAGCCATCATTGACCTTGCTGTCGTAATGTGTGATGGCAAAGAGATTACCGCTGATGACATATCTTATAACTCCGGAAGAGGCGATGAGGCTTTTACTTCAGAAGAAAAAACCCTGCGTCAATACACCTGCGATATAATAAAGTATTACCTGAAAAAATATGATGAAGATGTACTCGCCGTTGCCAGCAAACTGGACATCGGAAAGTCAACCATCTACAAAATGATACAGACCAAAGAAATTGCTTGTTAATCCTGCAACTTCTGCAATGTATCTATCAAATCAATCGACGAATATGAAAGTTAATAAACTACTCCAAACGCAAATCAAAAGATACCTTCCGGCCAAAAGCCTGGGCGAAGCGCAGATGGTGGAATTTATTAATGCCATTAGCAATACCTATAATCTATATCAAAAAGAATTACCTGCTGCTGAATCTACCCAAAATATTGCGCCTTTATCTGCGCCGCATTTGCCGGAGAAAAATTTTAAAGACATACCGTTAAAAAAGAAGAAAGATCAAATTGCAACTGAAATTCCGAATGAGCCCGTTGAGCTGTCTGAAGAAGAGCAATTAGCTATCACGGCCGTAAAAAATTCTGAATACCTGTTGTCTGCCGCAGCCACCCGGCTTACCCATTTATTTGCTAATCTAAACAATGGTATTTTGCTGGAAGATGAGAATAGAAAGATCATTCTTGCCAACCAGTTGTACTGCGATAGCTTTAGTCTTTCCCTATCGCCACAAAGCCTTGAAGGCATGGATTGTGATAAAGTGGCGATGCAAAGCAAACACCTGTTTAAAGATCCTTATGAATATGTTACCAGGATAGACCTTCTTTTAGCTGCAAAGAAAATAGTTGTTGGGGATGAGTTGGAGTTAACAGATGGAAGAGTGCTGGTGAGAGATTATATCCCGCTATTTATCGACAATGAGCATAAAGGGCATTTGTGGAAATATGAAGATGTAACCAGGGAAAAAGAAAATCAAAAGGCGCTGCAGCGTTTATCCCTTGTAGCGAGTGCCAACGAAAACGGCGTAATCTTTAGTGATGCCACCGGTGCGATCGTGTGGGCCAATGAAGGTTTTTCAAAACTCATCGGTTATTCTTATGATGAGATCATCGGACAAAATCCCATTCATCTTTGTAAAGGACCCTTAACCGATCGGGAAATCCTGGCAAGCATGTCAGAATCCTTTCAGGCAGGAAAAAGTTTTAGCCTGGAAGTGATCCATTACCGTAAGAACGGCTCCTGGTTTTGGGGAAGAGTAAAAGGCCAGTCCTTCCTGGATGATAAGGGAAATGTGTCTCAATATTTTGGAATAGTAGAGGACATAACAAGGGAGAAAGAAAAAGAAGAACAATTAAGGGTGTTATCGCTTATTGCGGAGGATAATATAAATGCTGTCACCATAATGGATGCAATGGGATGCATTACATGGGTAAATAAAAGTTTCATAAAAAGTACCGGCTATACGCTCGAAGATGTACAGGGCAAGCAATCCAACCAGTTTATGTTTGGTCCCGAAACAAACAGGGAGACTGTTGCTTACCTGCGAAATGCTATCGAAACCGGCAGCTCTTTCAACTGCGAAGTATTCAACTATACGAAGAACGGCAATGGCTACTGGCTGAGGATACAGGGCCAGGCACTGAAGAATAAGCAAGGTGAACTCACCGGCTTTTTTTCATTGGAAGAAGATATTACCCATGAGATAGAAAGAAATAAAACGATCAAGGAATATGAATCAAGGTTTCGGAAGGCTTTTGAAATGATTGGCGACAATGTATGGGAACATGATTTTACAACGGGCACTACTTACTTGTCAAATACCCAAAGTCATCTGCTGGGTTATGAGTCCGAGGAATTTACCCGTAATAAAAATCTATGGTGGGATCGGACACACAAGGATGATGCGGATGTGATATGGGACAACAATGCGCTCTACAAAAAAGGCGAGATCGATCATCATATATTGGAGTACAGGGTGCTGCACAAAGACGGCACATTGCGGTGGGTAATGGATAGGGGTGTGGTGATTCAAAAGGATGAAAATGGAATGCCTTTGAAAGTGATCGGTACCCACACAGATATTACAGAACGCAAACAAGCAGAAGAAATATTACAAGCCAAGGAGGAGAAATATCGCAGCATTATTGCCAATATGCACCTTGGTTTATTGGAAGTAGATATCAATGAAAAGGTGCTCTTTACCAACCAGAGCTTTTGCGATATGAGTGGCTATGAATATGAAGAACTGATTGGAAAAAAAGCAACTCATATTTTTGCGAAAGGTGAAAATATAGAGTTGATGGAAAGCAAAAATGAGGCCCGGAGAAAAGGCGCTTCAGAAGCTTACGAAATTGCAGTAAAGGATAAACGTGGACAGTTAAGATGGTGGCTGGTGAGTGGCGCCACCCGGTATGATGAAACCGGCGACCTTGTTGGTTCCATTGGTATTTACCTTGATATTACCGATCATAAACAATTAGAGATTGACCTGATTGAAGCTCGTGAACAGGCAGAAGGATCTACCC
>JBDSAP010000226.1:0-9829 GCA_039922055.1 Ferruginibacter sp. | reverse complement strand
GGTGTGCAGGCTTCGTTCCTTGTATCGAAAAAGAAACGCCAGGATCCTGTATCTTATGATTACCAAATGAATCCTTTATCTCTACCTGCAAACCCACCCCCAACTACTGCGGCAGCGCCTCAACAACAGGATTTTTCTCTTAGTGTACGTAGCGTTGATTACAGACTGTTAGGAGGCATTCGTTATACAAAGGGTAAAACGTCCGTGGCATTAACTTACCAGCATGGGCTGCAACCAGTACTCCAGGGAAATCGTCTTTCTTCCGAAGGTAACAGGGTAGTTGCATTAAAAGTGCTTTATAAAATTAAATAGCTGACTGTGTGTGATGGTTATTATTCGGCAACCATTTTATACAACAACAATCAGCTATTTACAGATTGATCTTACGACGAGTTACAGCTGTTTATTTGGCAGGCACCGGCTTCTTTCCATTTGCCAATGTTAATCCATCGCTAACGCCCTCACTGCTCACTTTCTGAACTATTGCGGCGCCTATTTTTCTTCCCATTTCTAAGCCAGCATCATTATCGCTGCGAAAATGAATACCACCCTGAAAGCGTGACTCTGCCCCATCTTTAGCCCGTTTCATAAAGTATGATTTGTCAGCCGGAAAGAAGTACGAATACAACTCAGCCAATACGCCCCCGATCATAGCATGACCCGAAGGATAGCCGGGAAAAGGGGGCGTAAAAAACAGCACCGGATGAAAGGTGGTGTCATATTGATCCGGCCGGATTCCCCAGTAGGCGTACTTCGCATCCCAGCAGGCTACAAAACCATCATACAACCCAATAGCAGTAATTGCGTATAAACGAGCGGCCTGCGGCGGGTTGAGGTGAAGGTTATATTCAAACATTTTTTTACCAAGCACATCATCATTTTGACTGGCAAAATAAAAGGCATTCGCCGTTGAACGAAATGTAGGTTTGAATTTTTTCAGTTCTGCCATGTCTTTCGCAAAGTCAGGCGGTGGGCCTGGCCTAAACTGGCTGCTGCTATCGAGTACCACGGTTTTGCTGCGGCCCGCAAGCGGGAACATTGGCTTACCTTTCCATAAGCCGGCCTCCTGCGGCATTTTACCATCCCATGCCGTTTTCGGGGTAAAATTTTTGGTTCGTTCTATTTCCGCTTCTGCTATCTTTTTTCCAAGTTCAAAACCAGCACGGGTATCACTCGGAAATGCCACGCCTGCTGCAATACGGGACTCCATTAGTTGCTTCGCCATCCGGTTTACTGAATCAGCCATCGCAGGAAAAAAATGCCCAATGATAGTTGAAGCTACGCCTGCTGCTACCGAATGTTCGCAGGGATAAGAAGGGCTTTCGGGCTTTAGCGTAAAAGCTTTTATCGCAGTATTTGCAACAAACGGGCGGGGGCGTTTATAAGTGTACTTGGTATCCCATGCTGCAACGGTGGCATCGTACGTGGCAACGCCAATCAGCATATTTGCGAGCATACCATTATAGCTGGTATCATTCATCCATAATTTATCCATCATCGCCTGCCAGCGATAACCCGGCGCACCGCTGCTCCAATAAATGATTTGTTGCCATGCGGCTGAATCAATGTTTTTTTGGGCGGAAATCACCTGCGAAATTTCATCTTTGTAGGATGGGGGTGGTGGCAATCGCCAAGCCTTACCTGATGTGATAAACCATGTTTTCCAGTTGCCGGCATCAGGTTCTAACTGGGCTTGCAGTTGGGCAGCTATTAGCAGCGTAGTCACGAGAAGGGTTATACTTTTTTTCATAAACTGTGTAATTTTTTACAAGAATATTTATTTTAATAAATGGCCAGATGCATGCGTCAATGAACAGCGGCTTATGGTAAACAAACAGTCTCGTTTTGTCAATCAGAAAAAAGGAGGGATATGATTTTTGAATTGCCGTATTGAACAAGCAAGCGTCGTTTTATTTTGATTGACGTTCTTTGGTATTTAGTTTACCATAAAGCCGATTATGTAGCCGATGAATTGAAGCGCCAAAGATTTGACGATATTTATCCTACAAAAAGAAAATGAAGAGACTATTAGATATAAAACGATTTACATTTTACTTGTTGCTTGGCCTTGCCTATTTTCTATTGCGGATGCTTACTTACACTTTTACTGCGCAAATAGGGAACGAAATTTGGCGGGTTATTTATGTTACCGGGATCAATTATATTTTGTTTGAGTTTACGTTGCCCTTCTTCAGACTACAATGGCAAAGAATTGTTGGGGGAATATTGCTGTTGTGGGTGCATATAATGTTATATTCTTTTGGGTTATATGCATGGCGGGCAATTGGCATAGGACTGCACATTTATACTGTTGCAAAACCGTTTACTTCGATAGAGCGTGGTCTTGAAGCGCAAATGGCTTATAGCATGGGCTCTGTCTTTTTCTTTGGAATAATAAAACATATTTATGGATATATAAAGCTGAAGCAGGCGACCCAACAATTGCGTATTGAAAAACAGGCAGCTGAATTGAATTATCTCCGATCACAAACGAACCCACATTTTTTATTCAATACATTAAACAATATCTATTCGCTGGCGAGAGACAAAAGCGATTTGGCGCCCGAATCGATTTTACGCTTATCAAAAATATTGCGTTTCATGCTGTATGAAACAAGTGGCGCCTACATAGCGGTGGAACAGGAACTGAAAATTATCACCGATTATATTGCACTTGAAAAATTGAGATATGATGAATCTTTGCGCATTAATTTTAATCATGACGTCGAGGATATGAAACAGGCGCTGCCGCCTCTGTTGCTGATCCCGCTGGTTGAAAATGCCTTCAAGCATGGCGTGTCTGAAACAAGGAATCAACCGTTCGTCGATATCCATCTTTCGATCAGTAAGCGGCAGTTAATTTTTGTCGTAAAAAATTCTGCTGAATCATTTTCCGGCGAAGGCAATGTAAAAGAAAATATTGGTCTCTCTAATTTAAGGCGGCAACTCGGATTGCTTTATACAGATTACAACCTTTCTTTTCAACAGGGCGAATCTGTGTTTACCGCTACTTTAAAAATCAATCTTGCAAGCCATGTCTAAAATAAAATGCATAATAATTGAGGATGAACCCCTGGCAGTAAAGGTGCTGTCTGATTATATTAGGGAGGTGCCTTTCCTGGAGTTGAAGGGTAGTTTCAAAGATGCAATTCTTGCTACTGATTACCTAAGGGACAATAATGTTGATCTTATATTTTTAGACATCCACCTACCCAAGTTAAAGGGTATGGCTTTTTTAAAAACGCTTCCTCATCCGCCCGCGGTAATTATTACCACCGCCTATCACCAATATGCTGTGGAGGGGTTTGAATTAAATGTAAAAGATTATCTGCTAAAGCCTTTTGAATTTGATCGGTTTTTAATAGCGGTATCAAAAGTAAAAACCGCCGATACAGAAAAATCGCCGGCAACTGAAAACAATGAAATAAAAGATTACTTGTTTGTGAACGTGCAAAAAAAGAAGGTGAAAATTTTGTTTTCAGAAATTGTTTATATCGAAAGCCAGCGGGAATACATTAGAATTGTCACAACCAAAAATGAATTTATTTCAAAAATGAGCACGCATGAAATTGAAGATCTTTTACCGGTAAATCTCTTCAGGCGGATTCACCGCTCTTTCATCGTTTCAATAAAAAGAATTGAATCCTATACAGCCGAGAGTGTTGACGTGAGTGGCGTATCCATTCCCATTGGCAGAGGCTACCGGGATATTATAGAAAACCTTTAAAAGATGCACAACACATAGTTATCTTTTTATCCACTCTGACAATGACGACAGGTAGGAGCTACTTACAGGAAGCGATGTTGATTGCAGTGCGACCTTTTTATTGAGAACAGATGTGATCTTGTTTACAGCAATGATATAACTGCGATGTATACGCTTGAATTTATGCGCAGGTAATTTTTCCAGTAAAGATTTCAAAGTTGATAGTGTCATTATTGGCTTTGCGTTTACAAGATGAATGCGGCAGTAATCTTCCATACCTTCTATGTATTCAATATCATCCAACCTAATCTGTAGTAAACGATATTCTGACCGGATAAATATGGTTGCCTCTTCGGTGGAAGAACCGGAATTTTTATAAGCATCATAGTCAATTGCTTTGTTCACAGCCTTGCGAAATCTTTCTAAATCTATCGGCTTGAGCAGGTAATCAATAGCATCCAGTTCGTAGCTATCAACCGCATATTGTTTATGGGCGGTGGTAAATATTATCATGGGTTTTTCCTTCAGCGATCTTACCAGTTGCAGCCCCGTTATGTCCGGCATATTGATGTCAATAAACAATAGATCTACCGGGTGTGCTCTTAAAAATTCTGCGCCGGAGATCGCATCATCGAAAGTAGCGATAAGGTGCAGCGATGAAAATTGTTTTACCAACTGTTCTATTACCAGCAGTGCAAGTGGCTCATCATCTATCGCTATGCATTTTATCTTTTTCATTTATCGGCCGTTGACAAAGTTAGCTGAACAGTGTATAAATTCTTTTCTGTATTAATATCCAGTGCATGTTTACCGGGGTATAAAAAATCTAATCTTCCTCTTGTATTAGTAAGACCAAATCCCGCCCGGTCATACACAAAACCATCGTTGAATATCCTGTTTTGACAATAGAACGTAACCTGCTCTTCTTCGATAAACAGTTTGATTGTAATGGTAGACTGGTGATGATTGCTAATGCCGTACTTAAAAGCATTTTCTATAAAGGTCATCAGGATAAGGGGTGCTATCAATTTATGCTGGGCATCGCCTGTTATAGAAAAATCGAGGTACACTTTTTTACTTAAACGCAATTTCTGCAAATCCACGTAGTCCATTATACATTCCACTTCATCTTCCAGCGAAATAAAATCGATAGCGACGCTTTCGGTTACATACCGCATAATATGCGATAGTTTTAAGATACTCACAGCAGTTTGCTCATGGTTTATTATAGCCAGTGAGTAAATATTATTTAAAGTATTAAAAAGGAAATGAGGGTTAATATGCGCCTTTAAAAAAGCGAGCTCGGCTGCTTTTTTATCTCTTTCAGCAATGACGGCCCTTTGCTGACTGCTTCTCCACTGCTTCACCAGTTGTAATGAAATACTGGCCAGCCAAACCAATAAAAAAATAATGATGCTTGCGATATCAACACCAGGGCCTCGTCGCATCCGGGGTTCTCCTGGCGGCGGTCCAATATCATGTGGTGGCCGCATTCCGCCCGGTGGAGGCATAGAGTGGCGGGCCATGTTAGCTGATTCATTGCTTATTAAATTGTCGAAAGGCGTTAAAAAAATGAACCCTATAAACAAGGCGATAATTATCAAAAAATATAAAAAATATTTTTTACGGAGGTACAGCGCAGGAATCAATACGACACTATTGAAATAAAACAGCAAGAGGTAAGCAAAACAAAATACAGCAAACTCTAAAGAAAACAGTTTAGGAATAAAGCCAATCCCCGTCATAGAAGTGGAAACACTTAGTATTAGCGTAAAAAATAAAAGCCAAACTATTACATGGCTTGAAATATTAAACACCGGTTTATTCATTACACAAAATAAAAGTAATTGAGCAACTCCACTGCGTATATTCTTGAAAGGTGCGCTGTAACCTTCTCTTCCTTTTATACTGCCCAGGGGATAAATTAGTGACCTGGCATTTTGCTCCTCATTGATAAAATGTACAAGAGTGCGATCCCGATAAAAGATCGGGACTGGCTGCCAATGAAGCTTAATTGAAAAACTTCTGCCGGGTTCAAAAAAAATTATTTATTATTTATTCCATGTTTACAATAATGTAGGTGGGAGTGAAGACACACCGGGGCTACGCCCCAATAATTTTCCGGGTGAAACAAACACCGAAATAAAAATATTTTTATACTAACGGAATAGGTTGCTCAATCAATAAAATCACGGCATCATTTGACAACGCTTCCAATTCTACCTGTTCAACATTCCATATTAACAATCCATCCTTTGCTTCTATTAGCCTGTGCTGAACTTCGAATGCGCCGGTTAACACAAAAAGAAAAACCGCTGTGGCGGCATTAGGAATGGAATACATTGCCTCTTCCCGACCAGCAAAGCATCCCATAAACACTTTATAATTATTTTGCTGTCCAGTAATTGTAGAAGCAAATAGTTGAAGGAATTCGTTTTTAGTTTCGCCAGGTAAGTCGAAGAGCGATTCACTTTGATGCTGCTCAAAACCAATATCAACTTTAATGTTTACCTGGAGAAAACGAGCTAAACCGGCAGACGGATTTTGAAGCAGGATGGGCTTTTTATCATCAGGTACAAAAGAAATTACTTGTCCCGATTCCACCAAACGAAGATTGTCCGTTTGCTTTTTATAATTGATCATACCTTCCGCCACCAATAAAATAATAATGGTATGCTCTCCAGGTAAAATGGCGATGCTTTTACCGGCCTCTAATAAAATTTCATTCAACATTGTTAAACTTCCAACGGGCAAATCACTTTGCCCGTTGTTGCCACTACCGGCAAAACTGTTGTAAACTTTTAATCCATCAGTTTCAAGCAATTGGCGGTTTTCCGAAAGAAACATTTTTGCTTTTGATAAAGGAAGCATGACTTTATTAACTAAGGATGAACAATAATTTAAGCCGATACAGTGACCAGGTGAGTAAGCGTATAACCGGCACTGACACTCCCCGTTACTGTTGCAAGTTCACTGGCAAGAGAATCTGAAAATACATTATCACTGCTATTAGAGGTATTCTGCGTTCCCTTTGTATAATTGTTGGTGGCTGTTGTGTAAACAGTATTGCAAACATCGGTAGGAAATGCAATCTGGGTTACCAACAGCGAACTTCCATCTGCACTATATACATGCACATGAATATGTGGCGCCCTCCCTGAATACCAGCCGGGGAAAATTGACGTAAAAGTCACCAATCCATTTGCATCCGTGGTTTGCCTTCCCCTTAAAAAATGCACAGAGGTAAGGTTGGTAGCCTGCATTCCACTACCGCCATACTCCGAGTAGTTTCCATTTTGATCGCAATGCCAAATATCAACAATGGCGCCCGCCAAAGCGCTGCAACTGGTCTTTACATTATTGATCGTGAGTTTAACGGTTAAGAGCACTCCGGTTCTGTCGCTCCTGATATCACTGGAAACCAGCGAGGAAGGACTTTTAGTTGGGAACGGACCTGCTGTTTCAGACGGAGAAACGGCGCAGTCACCTGTTTCGGTAGTAGATGTTGAATCTGTTACTGATTCTTTCTTACAACTGGGTGCAAGAGGTTCGATAAATGCCAAGCCTAATGCAGCGAAGCTATTTTTTAAAAAAGCTTTTCTTTCCATAATAGTGGTTTTGCTTTTAATTGGTTAAGATCATTACTGTAAAATTTCATTATAATCCGCAGGTGGAAAGAAATGTATCGGTGAACTCGAATATTGTATCGGTCAAAAGAAGCAGTTGAATGTTTAGCGTCCTTCTATTTAAAAGCTGCACAATTGCGAAAATTTATACCATTTATAGCTTGACGGTAGCTTTATCCAGCCGGATGTGGAATATTACGAAAGAAGGTTAAACTGGGTTAAAGAAAATGCTTTCACTGATGCTAAATCTTTAAAGAAATACTCATTCGGCCATAACTGATCCCAGGGTCGCCTGCACCGGTTATGTGATTGTTCCCGCCACTTTCTTTTTAATCGCCACCATTGCTGGTTTGTAAAAAATAATAGATAATCGATAATATAGTTTTACAATACAAAAAAACAATAACAATTAAAATAAGCAACAATGACAACTAATGAAATGGTAAGAGTTTACGTAAATCAACTTTGTACAGAAATTGGATGCACACCCGAAAGCATTTACAATGCAAACAGTAACTCATGGTTTTTTACAAGAGGCTCCGCAACTGTAGAAGTTTTTTTGACATCTTATGTAACAGCGGTGAAAACAGTACGCACCTTTGTGAGGTGTTTTGCCCCCGTATTTCCATTACCAGTTGACGCTGAAAAGAAAATTCAATTGTACGAGGAAGCGCTAAAACACAACTACGATTTTATGGGCGTAAAACTGGCAATCATTCCGGAAAAAGGCTTCATGTACGCCGCCGCAGAACGGGATATCGACGGCATGGATTACATCGAATTTAAAACCCTCCTTAGCGATCTTGGCTTTTGGGCAGACCAACTCGATACTGTCCTGGCTGAACGTTTCGGTAATACGGCGGCATTGAACTAGTAACATCAATTTTTTCCTGATATCGATTTGTGAATGGTGAATTGTGAATGGTGAAATATTGACCATTCACAATTGACATTCATAACTAACACCAGGACCAACTTAACGATTGCCCCCTAAATCATTTACTATGCTACTCAACATCTTTTTCGACAACATGAATGCAACCCTTGAGCTTGTGCTCATCGCTGTATTCATTATAGCCTTTTACTGGTTTGTTTTGCGTAAATATAATTCACTCGGATTCCGCATGCTTTTCTTATGCACGTTTTTGTTTGTTGGCTGTTGTACCTGGTTGTATAAGGATGAGATACAGCTAAAGAATACCATCGCTAACGGTGAGGAGCATGTTGCAAATATTATTTCGAAGGCGGTGGTAGGCAAAAAAAATGACAACGAGGTGGAGATTTCTTTTACTGCTAAGGACGGTACGCTCATCACTACAAAAACAAGCCAATATATTTCGAAGCCCGAGTGGGATAAATTTGAGATCGGTAAGCCGCTATCGGTGCTGTATGTGCCAGGCAACAAAAAAACTTTTGTGCAGCAAAGTATTATGCGCTTCAAAGGCGACAAGATATTTCTCTACTACTTCGCGGGTTTTTGGCTGGTACTTGGCATAGTGTTATATTTCTGGCTGCGCAAATACAAAGTTGGTGTTGATGATAGCGGCAATGAATGGCTTGAGAAGGCCGATGGTACTATCTTGCTGGATGAAAGAAAATCCGCTGCATTCAGGGCTGCAAAGCATGGTAATATCATTTCTAAAATGATCCAGGCATTTGGAAAATAGGCTTATACCTATACTCATAAATTCTTTTTAGCTATTTATTCGTAGCCTTGACTTTTCTTATTACTTCTTTGCGTTAAGGCAAAGAAGTAAATAAACGCTTACCTGCAAGTGCATTCATCAACTCTTTTAAATTTACCGGTTTAGCCTCCCCAGCCGGCGGGCTGCGTAACCGGAACGCTGCTGCTTTTGCTTCTTTAAAAAAATCGCTGCGCTCTTTTTTTAATCCGCCAAGGCGGACCGAACCAAAAGAGGCAGCTAACCCGGTTACTGGTGAAAAATTAGAACAGGGGCTGAAAGTGCCTGACAGTTTGTTTATAAATACAATGTCAAAATATGAGCATTGAGGCGTCCTACTCTTTTTACGGCCTCGAATAAATAGCGTTAAGAAATTTACGGAGTGGAGCGTTAAGCAGCGAAAATGTTGATACAAAGTACTGAAGATGATAGTACCAATCGCTCATCGATATTCCGATGCTTAAGTTTAGCTTTTTCGCTGTAGCGGAACGCAGTAAATTTTAGCTATTTATTCATAGCCTTGACTTTTCTTGTTACTTCTTTGCGTTAAGGCAAAGAAGTAAACAAACTCTTACCTGCAAGTGCCTTCACCAACTCTATTAAACTTATTGGTTTCGCCTCCCCAGCCGGCGGGGCTGCGTAACCGGAACGCTGCTACTTTTGCTTCTTTAAAAAAATCGCTGCGCTCTTTTTTAATCCGCCGCGGCGGACCGAACCAAAAGAGGCAGCTAACCCGGTTACTGGTGAAATATTAAAGCAGTGACAGAAAGTACTACCTGTGTATCTTTTATTTTGTATCGAGTCAATCGAAGGTT
>JBDSAP010000225.1:0-46437 GCA_039922055.1 Ferruginibacter sp. | reverse complement strand
GGATAAATAAGCTGTACTACCAGGAAGAGAATAATTTTAAAAAGAGCGCTGATATTATTTTTCGGGAAAGTATGTACCGGTTGCAGGCAGAACGTTTCAGAGGCGATAGCATATTTTTCCACGAAAGATCCGGAGATGATCTTTTTATGGGGGATGTAATTTCGAATGTTAAAAGAAAGTTCACCGGGGCAACAGATACGAGCCGGCGTAAATTATTGATCTCCATTCAAACCGATGCAACGATGGCGCATGGCGACAGTGAAGAGACCTTCCGGAGAGACACAATTGTATTTGTTAACACACAACGGCAAGAAGGAGGCCTGCCGCATATTAATAATTTCCTTGACAGTAACAAACTACTGAATGATACCATTCCAATTAGGCGCATCGATTCTATGTATGGCAGACTACTGCAAAAAGATGGCATCAATATCCTTTATCGCATTCACAAAATAAATGGGCCAGCAAGCGACTCCACATTTAAAAACTTTACTACCAAAAAAGTTCCCGTTGGTTTAATGAACCCCGTTTTTTACAGGGCCGATTTTGACAGTACTAATGTTTTTATTTTGAAAAAAATAACTACTCAATTGTTGCTTTCTTTTGTGTTGGTCGCTTTGGCCACGTTATCATTCGTGTTTATTTACAAGAACCTGCTTGCGCAAAAAAAACTTACACAAATAAAAAATGATTTTATAGGAAATATAACGCACGAACTAAAGACACCGATCGCAACGGTTACTGTAGCGATTGAAGCCTTGCGAAGTTTTGGCGGCTTACAAAACCCGGAGCGTACAAAGGAATATTTAGATATTTCAGTATCAGAGTTACAGCGCCTAAGCTTGCTCGTTGATAAAGTGCTTAAGCTTTCTATGTTCGAAAATAAAGAGATCAAATTGCAGAAGGAATCGTTTAGCCTTTTGCAATTGGTACAGGAAGTGCTTGTATCGATGAAACTCCAGTTTGAAAAGGCTACTGCTCAAGTTACGTTGGATACCACCGGGTCAAACTTTGTTATTGTCGCTGATCGTTTGCACATGAGTAGTGTAATATATAACCTGCTTGATAATGCATTGAAGTATAGTAAAGAAGCACCACTAATAAAGATACGCCTGCTCGACCAAACCCAGTATCTTGAACTTCGTGTAGCCGACAACGGTATTGGTATTGAAAAAGAATATAAAACGAAAATTTTTGAACAGTTTTTTCGTGTGCCCAACGGCAATACACATAATAT
Organism: Ferruginibacter sp.; assembly: GCA_039922055.1. Taxonomy (GTDB): domain Bacteria; phylum Bacteroidota; class Bacteroidia; order Chitinophagales; family Chitinophagaceae; genus Ferruginibacter. The sequence goes on along the minus strand of JBDSAP010000225.1, from coordinate 45,200 downwards.
AAAAGGATATGGCCTTGGCTTGAGTTATGTAAATCATATTGTGGCAAGCCACCTGGGTTTTATAGAACTAAAAAGCGAATTGAACAAAGGCAGCGAGTTTATTATAAAAGTTCCGTTTGCAGAAGCCCCAACTATTTATTACGACAAAAATCGCCGCATCAGCAAAGAAATATGAGTATAAAGATATTATATGTAGAAGATGAATTGTTCCTTGGCAAGATTGTGAGGGAAAGCCTTGAAAGCCGCCACTTTGAAGTGATGATGGAGACGGATGGAAACAAGGTGCTCGATGTGTTTAAGCAGCAACGCCCGGATGTATGTGTGCTCGACGTTATGCTCCCTAATAAAGATGGCTTTATCATTGCCGAAGAAATAAGGGAGATAGATAAAGCAATGCCCATCATTTTTTTAACGGCTAAAACGCAAACCAGCGACCTTGTAAAAGGTTTTGAAACAGGCGGCAACGATTATATACGAAAGCCATTTAGCATGGAGGAATTGATTGTACGCATTGAAAATGTATTGCGCATGCAGGGCAGCGAAAAGAGGCGTGAGGATAAAGAAGAACAGGTTAAAATTGGCAGGTACACATTCCATCTTAATCATCAATTATTAAGCAGTGATGGCGAAGATAAAAAGCTGTCTTTCCGCGAAAGCGAGTTGCTGAAAATGTTGTACCTCAATCGGCACAAGATCATAGACAGGAAAGATATTTTGAACCTGCTTTGGGGCAACGATAATTTTTTTAATTCAAGAAACCTGGATGTATATGTTACCAAGCTTAGAAGCTATTTGAAGAAAGATGCAAAACTGGAGATCTTAACGATCAAAGGAATTGGCTATCGTTTTATTATTTCGTAAGTTTAAAATCGTGTATTATTTATTACACGAATTATAAAAGGCAAATTACACGAATTAATACAGTGCTTTTTTAATTCATGTAATCCGATACGAGCTTATGGGACTGTGTATCTGATTCGTGCAAATAAAATGAGTGATGTTACGCTTAACTTACCATTAGCAATTTTATAAAGGGTCATCCTGGTTCGCTTCATTTTTCTTCCACAGTTCCTTCGCATAATTTTTAAAAATAGCATTGCCATTCAAAAAAGAATCATCGAATTTATATTTACCACCCAATACTTCCGATGGGCTTAGCTGTATCTTTCGTAAGCCTGTCATTCGATATTTTTTATCACCCTCGTACATGATTATTTTCATGGTATTCGGACTCACATCGCCACGACAGGATGTTTGATACACCAGCCAAACCTCTGCAATACTGTCCTTATCAAGATCAGTTACTGAAAAGGCGTTCAGTACAAAATTCGCCGTTATATCAAGTTCACACTGTTTTACAAAATCGATCATGCTCCAGGCCAGCATGGCGCTATCATCTTTTAAAGTGTACCTGTAGGCATATACACCAGCGCTGTTTGTGCCACTGTCAACATCTGCTTTTGTTCGAAAAATCCCCGTTTCACTTCTAACGATAATGTTTCGGCCGAGCGTATCCTTGTATTGAAATGCATCTATAAACTTACCCTTGTATTTAATGGATGTGGGGAGAGTTGCTTTAGTAAGTTCTGTGGTAGCCATCTGGGCGGCAGCCGCAGGAATAATGCATTGTATGAATAATGTAGCGTATAAAAAGAGAAGCAAATATCTGGTTAGCATAACGGGTAAATATTGCTGATAAAGTAATTACTAACACACTAATTATGCCTGAACTTAACTGCCGCTTTCGCCTGTCAATGTACCTGGAGATCGGAAATTTTGTGAAGGATTGGAATAAGCTTTTCACAATTTTGACTTAACGGTTACACCTAAAAAATGGCTTGTTGAAAAGAGCGGGCGCCATTTACAGCTTAAGAAATTTGGATCATCCTTGGGGCCTTTTTGTTTCACCTCTTCCTTTTTCGGGATTACCTGTTGCAAAATTCCATTCTCATTTTGCCTTAATCTTTTCCGAATCCACCACGCCTTTAGCTAGTACAGGCCCGGCTAAAAGATTGATAGCTAAATTCTTTCCGGTTATTGTGCTCTCCTTCTTTGGACTCATTTTCCATATTTTTTTTCTGACGTATACAACCCATATCGCTGTATTGACATGAACTTCAAAGTGTAGGTTAAGAATTTAAAACTTTAGCCACTCATGATCGTCTTTCATTTCCCTCCTCCTCGTTTTCCATGTATTCATTGTCTTCACTTATTATTGGATCTTCCACTTTAGCATCAGGTTCATTTAGATAATTGTCTTCATCAGACAGGCTATCATTTTCAGCAGATACAAACGCCGCTTCCTGATCGGGAATAGCATCATCCTCTAAGGAACTTAATTCTTCTGCCGTAATGCTTTCCTCCTCTAATTCAAGCGGAGTTTCCTTGTCAGTATCCAACACATCATCGCCCTCACTGGCAGCGTTGTATTCCATCGTATCATGTTTCAAATCTGGTTTAATGGCCTCTGAACCTGTATCGTCGGGATGTTGCATAAAAAAGATGTTTTTGTAAGAGGAAGAAAAATTGTGCCAGTTTAGGCTATTCCAATATTAAATGCTGCTATTCATTCAATCATTAAAGAACCGGAAGGATTTATAAGGTGACTGATCACACGTTTACAAATAGGGGAATTTTTTACCCGCAAGACCAGCAGCCAGGAAAAGCAACGAAAGAGATTGCCATACTAATAAAGTGATTACGTTGAGAGCAAGTTATTGTTCATCTTTCTTAGTGTCATTATCGGAGTTGCTATAAAGATTATTTTCTTCATCCTCCTCGCCGATGGCCTCATTATCATCATCTTGCTCACTGCCCGGCACGTCCAGATCACCACCGGAAAAATCAACGGTTTCATTGAGCGGTTCCCCGTCTGCATCAATGTTATCAAGCTCTGCCCTTAAGATGTCCTGGCCGTCTTTGCCCTCATCCGATTGATCAAGCAAGGCCAGTTCTTCATCTGAAATATTTGTGTTGGCATCCTCATCGGCGTTGGTTATTGGTTCATCATTCACACCAGGAATTTTTGGGTCATCAGTAGCACCGGTGTTATTGCCCGAGGTATTATTGTTTTCTTGATTTGCCATTTTTGTGTTTTAATGAGTGATAAAAAAAACGTGCCAAAGGCCGCCACCTATAATTTTCAAAGTCGCTTTAGATAGGTTTAGTAAGGGGAATCGGTAAGCTAAGTTTGGATAAGACAAGAGACCGTTTATGGAAGACGGGGGTACAGCAGCAAGATAAAGTTAGTACATAAAAAAAGCACCAAATTTCGTTTTCCTACTTTTCAATTACTTGCTTTGTAGTACTTACTAAACCTGATGCTCCTGCTTTGAGTTGCCTGATCTTTTTTACGGATCGTGCTTCTCAATTCAGAGAGTAAATATACAATTCGGGAGACCGTATTTGCAAGTTTTTTCTTCAGTATTTTTCAAAAATGCCCGACTACTTATGCACATAATTGTTGTGGACCTTCTCAAATATTTAAGGGTGTTGGTAGACAAAAGGGTTGTATTAATTTTCAAAACAAAATTGAAGTTGCATGGCCTGGACTCACGAACGCATTTAATATTTACGGATCAAGTATTTTCTAAATGGCATGATTTTTTGAAAATGATCTATGTACTTAATACTCACTTAAAAATTTTAACATGGCAAAGTATTCGAAGGGCGCCCAAAAGGGTGTTGAATCTGCGATGAAGCGCATGGAGAAAGGGGATCTGGATAGTGGCAGGTCAGGTAAAAAAGTTACTAACCCGAAGCAAGCGATTGCAATTGGTCTTTCTGAGGCAAGAAAGAAAGGTGCAAAAGTTCCGGCCAAGAAAGGTGCATCAAAAAAAGCAGCCAAAGCCGCGCCGAAGAAAGCATCTAAGGCCGCACCAAAGAAGGCGGCTCCAAAGAAATCTTCGAAGGCAGCTCCAAAAAAAGCTTCGAAGCCTGGCAGGAAAAAAGATAGCTAAAGGAAGCAACAGTAATTGCTACACGTGCAATATGAAAATAGACCGGCATTGCCGGTTTTTTATTATACCATTATTTTAAGTCGGCGGTCATTTCCCAACGAATTCCTTTTGTGGCGAGGCAACTTAGCAGTGGGAAAATTATACGCCTACTCTTAACATACCTTTTGTAAACATCTATTTAATAATCAAATCTCATACACAATTAATTCACTTTTAAAAATTACAATTATGAAAAAGATTATTACACTGTTTGCATCTGTTTTACTTGTTGCTTCAGCATTTGCACAGCACGATGGAAATCAAAAAGGATACGGAAACAAAAACGACCGGGATGTTGTTTATAACGATGGCCGTTACAACAAAAATGATAACAGACGTGACGGCTATTCTTTTAGCAAGAGGGAAAGAGATATGCAGATTAACAGAATAAACCGTGAGTATGATAATAAAATAAATGCGGTAAGACACAAATGGTTTATGAATAATGCAAAAAAACAGCGCATGATATGGAGCCTGGAGGAAGACCGTAAAAATGAAATCAGGGAAGTGTATGTAAAATTTAACCACCCTTCCAATCGTTTTGAAGACCGGGATAGAAAAAGAAATTGGTAACAGGTTAGATATACAATCTATGAATGACCTCTGAGATGGTTCGTGCTTAATATCACGGGCCATTTTTTATTAGTAAACAGTTCAGGTCAAAAGAATGATGTTAATTGAAGTCCTGTAAAAAATTTTCCATTAGGGAAAACGGCTACAAAAGAAAAAGGGTTTCAAACGACAAGTTTGAAACCCTTTACCATTATTGCTCCCCCTATCCGACTTGAACGGATGACCCTCTGATTAACAGTCAGATGCTCTAACCAACTGAGCTAAGGAGGAGTGTCCCTTTTAATTGGGAGGCAAAAATAAGGCTTTTTACTTTTCAACAAAAAATAAAAGCCTATTTCAGCCAATTTAGTAGGTTGTTTTCTTTAAACCCTACAAATACCCCTTCGTTTGTTACTTCAATGGGGAATGTTTTCAGGAAATAGCCCTCCCCGCTTACATTACGGCCATTTTGAAGATTGAATTTGTACCGGTGTAAAGGGCAGGTTATATTCCCTGTTGCATCTATATAACCTTCCGCAAGCCTGCCGCCTGCATGCGGGCAACCAGCGGTACAGGCAAAGACCAGGTCCTTGTAACGTGCAATACAAATTTTTTTATCGTTCACTTCAACCTCAACAAAACCTGCGGAAGAAAAAGCCAACTCTTCAATAGTTTCGGCAATTTTGAACCACTTATATTCTTTCCGTTTATCCATTTAGTATCAAACAAGGACTAATAAAAGAATTCTGCTTTATATGGATACCGCACCTGGTACATATCCCTTACATTGTTTAAAATAGTCTGCCTTAAGTCTTCAATATTTGTTTTTTCAGTTGCTGAAATAAACACGCAATTATCTTTTGTTTCATTTTGCCAGCGTTTCTTCAGGTCCTGCAATAATTCATTCTTCACTTCAGGCTCCAACCATTTATCAAAAGCTTCAATTTCATATTTATCCATTTTGTTGAAGATAGTAACGGTCGGTTTCTCAGACGCTCCTAATTCCGCCAGCGTCTTATTAACCACCGCCATCTGATCTTCGTACTGCGGATGCGATATGTCTATCACATGCAACAGGATGTCGGCTTCTCTCACTTCATCTAATGTGCTTTTAAAACTTTCTACCAAGTGGTGAGGTAGCTTACGAATAAAACCAACAGTATCGCTCAGCAAAAAAGGTGTTTGTTCAAAAACAACTTTGCGGGTGGTGGTATCTAGCGTGGCAAACAATTTATTCTCTGCAAATACATCGCTTTTACTTAGCAGATTCATAATAGTTGACTTACCCACATTAGTATATCCAACCAGTGATACCCTTATAAATTCTCCGCGTTCTTTACGTTGTGTAAAAGATTGTTTATCTATTTCGCCCAGGCGTTTACGTAATAACGTAATCTTATCTTTTACTATACGGCGATCGGTTTCTATTTCCGTTTCTCCCGGACCCCTTGTGCCTACGCCACCACCCTGTCTCTCAAGGTGTTTCCACATGCCTTTCAGCCTGGGCAAAATATATTGATATTGTGCCAGCTCCACCTGTGTTTTTGCTTGTGCAGATTTCGCTCTGCTGGCGAAAATGTCAAGGATCAGATCACTCCTGTCAATTGTTTTTACGCCAAGTTCCTTTTCTATATTTTGTATTTGCGAACCGGTAAGTTCATCATCGAATATTACCAGTTCTATATCACTGTGCAGCTTGATGAAGTTTTTTATTTCTTCCAATTTACCTTTGCCGACAAAAGTACGACTATCCGGATGGGGCAATTTTTGGATAAATCTTTTTACAGTAATAACCCCGGCCGTTTCAGATAAAAACGCCAGCTCATCCAGGTATTCGTTCAACTGTTGTTCGGTTTGATCCGATGTTACGATACCCACTAACACGGTTTTTTGTTCCTGCTTTAATTTGTTATTTTGTTCTATCAAGATTTTTTAATTTACTCATCCTTTTGGTTGAGGAATGATGGTGGTATAATACCAATGGCTTATATTCTTTTGATGATATTCTGTTTATACAAAATTAAAACGTTCCGATGATTAACCGGAACGCTCTTTTAATTATTTCTAATGAGGTTATTTAGCAGCAGTTGCCTTAGAAGGCGCTGCCCATTTTTTCATTTCTTCGCAATTTTGATACTCACTATCCACCTTAATATAATAGCTGGAAATTTTTGTAAAAAACCAGTTTTCCAAAGCCTGGTTTTTTTTCTCTTCTAATGCCCGCTGCGCTATTTTGTTGTAGTCATCCCGGATATTTTCTCTGTGGGGTTCTGACCTACTGATCAAGTACACAACCCTTACACCTTTTTTCCCTTTTTCATCGACAAATTCTGTCGGTTGTGAATATTGTCCGACTTTAAGATCTTTCATCATCAATACAAGGTCCTTATCTAATTGGTCGATGGTAATAGAAGTACCACCGTCAGGTCCGGTTTTCCTGCCCCCGGTAAACTTGCTGGCTTCATCTTCGCTATACTTATTAACCGCTTCTCCAAATTGCAAAGTGCCCGCAATTAATTTCGATCTAACAGAATCGAGTTTTAAAACACCCTCTGCTAATTCTGTTTGCGTAACCTGCGGTATCTTTAAAATATGACGCACAACTGCATCATCTCCAGCCCTGCTAACCATTTGTATAATATGGTAACCAAACCTTGTTTTAAATGGTGCGGATACCTGTCCCTCTTTTAAAGAAAAAGCCTTGGCCATGAAAACCGGATCCCATTGCTTCTCATTGCGATTCAAATTATATTCTCCCGCTTGCTCTTTGCTTCCGGGATCATCTGAATATAGGGCTGCTAAAGTTTTCATATCCTTTCTTCCACTTTCCAATTGAGCTTTAAATTCTTTCAACTGATCCAAACAATACTCTTCCGCATCACGACTGGCTTTCGGGTAACGTACGATTTGGCCCAATTCCAATTCACTTTCGTAAAAAGCAAGGCTATCTTTCGGAAGTTTATCAAAATATATATTCACTTCTTTGGGGGTAATACGGATACCATCCACAATTTTATTGCGCATGGCGGCAGCCAGCTTTCTTTCTCTGAATCCTTCTTTAAAATCTTCTTTTAACTGGTAAATTGTTTTACCGGATATCTCTTCCAGTTTTTCTTTGGACCCATACGCACTGGGGCTGGTGAAGTATCGTATCTGGTTGTCAATGTCAGCCGAAATTTCTTCATCAGTAATGGGTAGGGAATCCTTTTCGGCTTGTAATACCAATGCTTTTATGCCCATTGCCTGCTCTAATGTAAGGCACCTTGCGTTAGCAGGTACATCCATTCCTTGTCGTTCCAGGTCCTGAATGCTGTTGTCAATGTCACTTTTTAGTATAACCTTGTCGCCTACTACAGCAACGATCTTATCAGCAGTTACTTTTTTAGGCTGAGCGAAAACAGCAACTGTAAAAAGCATATTCGCTAGCAGCAAAATAAAAAGTCTATTTGGTTTCATGTTGTAAATTGAAAAGAATAAATAAGAATTCCTGGGCAAACAGGAAGACGATTTCAAATGTAAAGAGCTATTTTATCAATAGCTCTTTAATGATTTATGTTTAACAAATGTTTGTACGGTATTGCAGCCGGAGCCTTTTTCGAAAATATAGCGGGCTCAAATCAGTATACACTTTGCTGCCCAAAGCGATACAAGTACAAGCGAGTGACACAACGATGCAAAATTGAAAAACCAATGCTTGTCAGCAAAAAATATTTAATAGCCTGAAGCTTAAAATACTGCCACTTACCAAAAGATCTTCAAATAACTGCGACCGGTTACAATGTTCTTTTTACTTCAACTTCTTCAAATGCTTCTACAATATCTCCCACTTCTATGTTGGAATAATTTTTAATCGTTAACCCGCATTCCATATTATTCGTCACTTCTTTTACATCATCCTTGTACCTCTTCAAACTACCCAATTCGCCGGTAAATATTACGATGCCATCCCTTACAAGGCGTATGCGGTTATTGCGGGCTATCTTACCTTCTAATACAATACAACCTGCAACAGTGGCTTTATCGAATTTATACATTTCCTTAATAAGCACATTCGACAGTATTTTTTCTTCTACGCCTGGTTCAAGCATACCTTCCATCGCACTCCTGATCTCTTCGATGGCATTGTAAATTATCGAGTATAATTTGATCTGGATAGATTCGCTCTCCGCTAAACGGGCAGCCTGCATAGATGGTCTCACGTTGAAACCAATGATGATGGCATCCGAAGCATTTGCCAACGTTACATCACTTTCTGTAATGGCGCCAACTGCTTTATGTATCACCTTAACCACAATTTCCTGGGTGCTCAATTTCTGCAATGAATCGCTCAATGCTTCTACTGAACCATCCACATCACCCTTGATAATAACGTTCAACTCTTTAAAGTTGCCCAATGCAAGGCGGCGACCGATCTCATCCAGTGTAATATGCTTTTTAGCCCTCATACCCTGCTCTCTCAATATCTGGCCACGCTGGTAAGCCTTTTCTCTTGCCTCGCTTTCATCTGCGTAAACTTTAAAAGTTTCACCCGCTTGTGGCGCTCCGTTTAGGCCCAATATTAAAACCGGCGCTGACGGCGGCGCTTTTTCGCTTCGCTGGTTACGCTCATTATACATGGCTTTTACTTTACCAAAGTTTTGGCCGGAAACGATCATGTCTCCAAGTTTCAAAGTTCCGTTCTGTACCAGTATTGTCGCTACGTATCCACGGCCCTTATCCAGGGAAGCTTCTATCACTGTACCATTTGCAGTTTTATCGGGATTAGCTTTCAACTCCAGTATATCTGCTTCAAGTAATATTTTCTCCATTAGCAGGTCAATATTAAGACCTTGCTTTGCACTTATTTCCTGGCTCTGGTACTTACCGCCCCAGCTTTCTACTAATATATTCATGGAGGCAAGCTGTTCCTTGATCTTTTCGGGATTTGCACCATCTCTATCAATTTTATTGATAGCAAATATCATAGGCACATTAGCCGCCTGCGCATGAGAAATGGCTTCTTTTGTTTGCGGCATTACAGCATCATCTGCTGCAACTACTATTACGGCAATATCCGTAACCTTTGCACCACGTGCCCTCATCGCTGTAAAGGCTTCGTGACCGGGTGTATCGAGGAAGGTGATTGCACGCCCATCTTTTAGCTTTACTTCGTAAGCGCCAATGTGCTGGGTGATACCACCTGCTTCACCTGCAATAACGTTGGTATTGCGGATATAATCCAGCAACGATGTTTTACCATGGTCCACGTGACCCATGATTGTTACGATCGGCGCCCGTGGCCGCTGGTCTTCATCGTTATCGTTTGTATCATCATCGTCATCATCCGCTACATCTTCAACACCTATAAACTCTACTTCGTAGTTGAATTCGCTTGCCACTAATTCAATTACATCGGCTTCAAGGCGTTGATTAATAGACACCATGATACCGAGGTTCATACACTTACTGATAACATCAGCAAAGCTTACATCCATCAGTCCTGCCAGTTCACTAACAGAGATAAATTCTGTAACCTGTAGTTTGTTACCTTCATCACCTTCCACACCCCTTTGTTCTGCAAGTTCATCTCTTTTAGCCTTGCGGTATTTAGCTTTAAGGCTTTTTCCACGGCCTCCGCCACCGGATAATTTTGCCTGTGTTTCTTTTATTTTATCCTGTATTTCTTTAGCGTCGATCTCACGATCCTGGCGTGCAGGTGGCACCGCATTTCCGCGGAAGTTATTGAAACGATTTCCACCCTGACCTTGCTGACCGCCTGGTCCCCCCGGCCTGTTGCCGCCTGGTCCTCCTACATTGCCCCCTGGACGATTTCTGTTTTGATCATTGCTGAATCCAGGTCTTTGTTGCTGACCTGTTCCTGGAGTTTGCGGCCCCCTATTCTGAGGAGCCTGGCCATGTTGATGCTGGCCTTGTTGACCCGGCGCTCCCGGCTTTCTTTCAATTGGAATTCGCTTGCGCTTTCTTTTATCATCGTCTCTTTTCGGACGGGTATCGTTATCGACAGGCAACTGGATCTTTCCTAAAATTTTAGGTCCCTCTAACCTGTCGGCTTTTATATTCTCAATTTGGGCAGGGGCCTCTGCTTTTGGTTCTTCTGCCTTAACTTCTTCAGGCGCTTTAATTTCTGTAACTGGTACTGCCTTTTCCACCGTTGACGGCGTTTCATTAACTGGGGCTGCAACGACTTTTCCTTCCGCTTTTTTGGACGCTTTTTTAGGCCTGGTTGAAGAATCGATTGCATCAAGGTCGATCTTGGTAACTACCTTCGGTGCTTCCAGTTCCGGAACCTCCATTTTTGTTATCTCGACGTCTGGCTTTTCTGTTAAATTAATGCTCGCCGGTGGTTCAGGAACGGGTTTTTCAACAGGGGGCTGTTGTTCGACTGGCTTTTCTGTAACTGCACTGTCAACTACAGGTTTAGGTTCTGCAACCCTCTCGACAGTTTTGGCAAATGGCTCTATTGGCTCATGTATTTCTTCCACAGGTTTTTCCACTACCGGGGGTGGTGGAGGAGCAGTTTGAGCCGGGGCGATTTCTCTTTTCTTGAACGAAAGGTCCTCTTCATCTCTTTTCCTTTTTGGCTCATTAGCGCCAGCGCCCTTTGGCAGATCTATTTGTTCTGCTTTTTGTTTAGCCGCTTTATCTTGCTGAAACTCCGTCTGCAACACACGGTACATTTGTTCCGTGAGCTTAGCCGTTGGCTTCAGATCTTCATTGCTGAAACCTTTGGATTCAAGAAATTCTATGAGGGTGTCTTTACCTATATTAAATTCCTTGGCCGCGGCCATCAATCTTGGTGTATTAGTTGCTACTTCTGACATTCGTATTTTTTAGTCAATATATTTAGTGTGCCCGGTTATTCAAAGCTACAAAGAATGGCAGTTACCTTATTTAAGTTATACCATGAGCATTGAATTTTGAGCCACTTATTCTTTCTCAAATTCTTCCTTCAAAATTCTCATTACATCAGCAATGGTTTCTTTTTCAAGATCGGTTCTGCGTTCCAGTTCTTCAGGTGTTAAGGCTAAAACAGAACGGGCCGTATCGCAACCTACTTTCTTAAGTGCTTCAATTACCCATGCTTCTATTTCATCGCTGAATTCTTCCAGGTCAATATCAAATTCATCTACTTCCCCTTCGTTATCCCTGAAGACGTCTATCTCGTAACCTGTCAATTCGCAGGCTAACTTAATATTTACTCCACGACGTCCAATGGCTAATGATACCTGGTCAGGCTTTAAATAAACAGTTGCATGTTTCTTTTCGTCGTCAAGATCAATACTGGTTATCTTGGCTGGAGTGAGGGAACGTTGTATCAGCAACTGAACATTATTTGTCCAGTTTATCACATCGATATTTTCATTCTTAAGCTCCCTTACAATGCCGTGTATGCGGCTTCCTTTCATACCTACGCAGGCTCCTACCGGGTCAATCCTGTCATCAAAACTTTCTACTGCGATCTTTGCTCTTTCTCCCGGATCTCTTACAATCTTTTTTACAACAATTAAGCCATCAAAGATTTCGGGTACTTCTATTTCTAATAATTTTTCAAGAAATGTTGAGCTGGTTCTTGACACCACAATCACGGCCTGGCTGTTCTTTAATTCTACCTTCTTTACTACGCCTCTTACGTTTTCTCCTTTCTTGAAATAATCAGAAGGGATCTGCTCAGATTTTGGGAGTATCATTTCATTTCCCTCCTCATCCAACAGCAGTACTTCTTTTTTCCAAACCTGGTATACTTCACCACTAACAATATCTCCTACACGATCCTCGTATTTTTTAATTAACAGGTTTTTCTTCAGGTCGTTGATGCGGCTTGCCAATGTTTGCTTTCCAGCCAGTATCGCCCTGCGGCCAAATTCTTTCTGAATATCAACTTCCTCGTATAATTCCTCACCCACGGCATAATCCGGCTCTATCTTAATTGCATCGCTGTATTCTATCTCCGTTAACGTGTTATAAATATCTCCATCATCCACAATCATCCTTCGACGGAAGATCTCAAGGTCACCCTTCTGGTCATTTACAATTACATCAAACTGATCATCGCTGCCATATTTTTTACGGATCAATGTTTTAAAAACATCTTCCATAACTTTCATCAATGTTGGACGATCAATGTTTTCTGCTTCTTTAAATTCCTGGAAGGAATCGATCAAATTAATTCGTGCCATATGCCTAACCAGCCCTCACCTTTGAATCCCCGCTGGTAGGGGAGTTTTGTTAATTAATTAAATGAAATTATAACTGTTGTTTGCTTTGCCTGGTCAAAAGAAATGTCCTTTGTAACCTTTATCGCTTTTTTATTTTTGCCTTCGGTATATTCTATCTGGAGAGAGCTTTCATCTACGCTTACCAGTTTGCCTTCTAATTTCGAATCATCATTCAACACCACTTCCACATTGCGGCCGATATTTTTTTTATACTGTCGCAGCATTTTCAGGGGCTCTTCCACACCGGGGCTTGATACTTCCAATGAAAAATTTCCATCGGGATACCAGCCTTTTTCTTCAATAATGCGATACATGGCCCTGTTGATCTTTACACATCTTTCAATGCTTAGCCCGGTATCCGCATCCAAAAACACTTTAATATTATTGGTGGGCTTTATTCGCACCGAAACAAGAAAAATATCCGGAGTATCCGTTAATATCTGATCGATTAAAGTTTCTATTGCTTGTATGGAAGTTGTATCCTGTATCATGGTAAAAGCAGAAGGGAACGGTCTCCGTTCCCTTCTTTTGCGTCATTTTCCAAGTGCAAATATAGATAAGTAATTAATAACTTCAAAATATGAAGCTGAATTATTCGTCTTAGCTAAAGATATTATTGTCAATTTTAACAGGTTTATTTTTATTTCGTATTTAACTTTACATCATGAATATTTTCAGACTTGCATTCGAGCTATTTGCGCTCTATCTTTTATACAAGCTCATTTTTGATTTTATCATTCCGCTCACCAAAACCACCAAACAAGTCAAAAAGCAGTTTAGTGAAATGAGCGCACAGATGCGTGAAAAAATGGAACAACAGCAAAGTCAGTTTAGCAAAACTCCGCCTCCTAATGCCAGCAAAGCTGCCAGCAGTCACGATGACTACATTGAATTTGAGGAAGTAAAAAAATAAGGTAGCAGCCGAAATATTTTCGTTTATAATTTTATAATAGATCCAAATCTTCTATCTTTTCTCCAGGCATTAGTAAATGTGTTTGGATCCCGGCCATTTTAGCGCCTTCAACATTTTTAACTGAATCGTCTATAAACAAGGTTTCGCTTGCGTTTAGACCGGCGTCTTTTAAAATCCACTCAAAGGTCTCGGGATATGGCTTCCGCTTACCGATCACATGGGAATAATAGCTTTTTATAAAGTAGTTATCCAATGAAGACTCACCAGTTTGATCGGCAAGAATTTTATTAAATGCGGTAAGGTGAATGCTATTAGTATTACTAAAAAGAAACAGTTGATATTTATCAGCTAATTTTTTTAAATACTCCAGGCTGCTCTTTCTAAAATCAAGCAAGATTTCGTTCCAGGCAAGCATCATCTGGTCTCTTGAAGTATCAGGCGTGCAATATTGTCCAATGTTTTCGTAAAAGGCTTCTTCCTTTATACTTCCTGTTTCCAATTCTTCAAACAAACGATTGGCATTGGCCTGGGAATAAAGTTCATCAAACTGGGTTACACCCAAACGCCTGAAAGCATCTGCTGTTTTGTTATAATCAACATCCAGTAAAACCCCTCCAAGATCGAAAATGATATTTTTTATTTGTGACATTTTAATTTAAAAATTTGACTGCAAAATATCTTATTTTACTTACTTTTGCCCTCCGTTATGTAAAAATAACAGGGCCTATAGCTCAGTTGGTTAGAGCACCTGACTCATAATCAGGTGGTCCCTGGTTCGAGCCCAGGTGGGCCCACACTCAAATTAGCCCGATATTATCGGGCAATTTTTTTAGTTCATTTAACCTTTCATTAACCACCACGGCGGCTACATTTGTAGTCAAGTACATATTATGAAGAAACTATTACCTGCTTTGGCATTGGCTCTCGTCACTACATCTTTATATGCCCAGGATTCAACCATTATTACTAATCTTCCTCCTGCACCCGATACCAAACCAAAAAAAGATTGGAGTAAAGTAACCCTAGACCAGGCCGGTGATCATTTCATGATATCGCTTACCAGCGACAACTGGAGCGGCGCCCCGGATAGTATCTCCAGTCGCAAGAGTGGTTTATCACGTGGATTGAATGTTGCCATCATGCTGAATAAACCTTTTAAAAGTGATCCAAGATGGAGCGTTGCTTTAGGAGTAGGTGTAAGTCATAGCAGTATATTTTTCAAAAATACCTCCGTAGATGTAAAGGCTGCGGGAAGCGTATTGCCTTTCCGAAATCTTGATTCAACTGATCATTTTAAGAAATACAAATTAGCCACCACATTCCTGGAAGTGCCGATTGAATTGAGGTATACCTTCCGTCCGGACGAGGAAAAGAAAAGTTGGAAAATTGCCTTGGGTATAAAGGTCGGAACAATGTTGAATGCACATACAAAAGGAAAAACATTGCAGAACAAAGCTAATTCCACCCTCAATAATTTTACCGAAAAAGAAAGCAAAAAAGCATTTTTTAACAGCACCCGTCTTGCAGGTACAGTAAGGGTTGGCATAGGAAATTTCTCATTGATAGGCGCTTATTCTCTTACCGGTTTTTTGAAGGATGGTGCTGGGCCCACGATCAGGCCTTACCAAATTGGTCTTTGCATAAGCGGACTTTAATTTTAATATTAACAATACTGAATATCATCCCGGCTCTTTCGCCGGGATTTTTGTTTTCCAATCACCTAACTTTGCGCCTTATTTTACTTCATGAGCGACGAAATTAAACACGAATGTGGCCTCGCCTTCATTCGCCTTCGCAAACCCTTTAGTTATTACCAACAACAATATGGAACAGTATTGTACGGCTTAAACAAGTTGTACCTGTTGATGGAAAAGCAACACAATCGTGGCCAGGATGGCGCGGGAGTTGCAACAGTAAAGCTGAATGTTGAGCCGGGATACCCTTTTTTGCATCGTTTGCGAAGCAGTGCGAACCAACCCATTGCAGATTTGTTTGTCCAAATAGGAAAAGAAATAGAAGAGTTAGAAAAATATCAGCCCGATATAAAGAATCACCCCGGCCTGATGAAGGGCCATGTCAATTATCTTGGTGAGTTACTATTGGGACATCTTCGGTATGGAACGCAGGGCAAAAATAATGTGGAGTTTTGTCATCCTTTTATAAAGCGCCATACAATCCCTGCAAGGAATTTGGCCCTGGCAGGAAATTTCAATTTAGTAAATACAGAAGAGTTATTTGGTCTTATTAATATTGACCCTGGTGTTTTTCAGCGACAGAGCGATCTCGCTGCAATGATGGAGGTAGTTCATCATTTCCTGGTAAAGGCAGATGAGGCTTGCCCTGGCGCTCTTGATGTTGCACAGGTATTGAAAAAGGCGGTACCACTTTTCGATGGAGGCTTCAATTTTTGTGGCCTGGTTGGGAATGGAAATGCTTTTGTAATGCGGGATGCGCATGGTATCAGGCCTTCGTACTATTATGTAAATGACGACGTAATTGTAGCGGCCAGCGAAAGGGCAGCCATAAGAACTTCTTTTAACGTAGGTGAAAACGAAGTAAAGGAATTGATGCCGGGTTGTGCATTAATCGTTGAGCCGGATGGAGGCTATCGGATTGAGCAGATTCTGGAACCAAAAGAAAGAAAGGCATGCAGCTTTGAAAGAATATATTTTAGTCGCGGAAGTGATGAGAAGATCTACAAAGAGCGCAATGCTTTGGGTTATTATTTAAGTGAACCGGTACTAAAAGCCATTAATTACGACCTTCGAAATACTATCTTTTCTTTTATTCCTAACACTGCTGAAACAGCTTTTTATGGATTGCTGAAAGGAGCAGATCATTATCTCAATAAAAGAAAAGTAGAAAAGATATTAAGTTGGGGAAATGATTATGATGAAGAAAAACTAACGGAGCTGATCAACCGAACGGTGCGTATTGAAAAGATAGCCATAAAGGATGTGAAGCTGCGAACTTTTATTACGGAAGATGCCAGCCGCAATGAAATGGTGCAGCACGTATATGACATTACATACGGTACTGTAAGAAATAATGAAGATACCCTGGTGGTAATTGATGATTCTATCGTGAGAGGCACTACACTAAAGGAAAGTATTATTCGCATGTTGGCGAGATTGAAACCGAAACGGATAATTGTCGTTTCGTCTGCCCCGCAAATTCGCTATCCCGATTGCTATGGTATTGATATGAGTAAAATGGGAGATTTCATTGCGTTCAGGGCGGCCATTGAATTGCTTTATGAAACAAAGCAGGAGGCTTTGCTGGATGAGCTTTTAGATCGTTGCAAAGAATTGCAACGCAACAATCAACTGCATACAGAAAATGTGGTAAGGAAATTGTACAAACCATTTACATTAGAAGAGATATCAGATAAAATTGCCCAACTCATTACACCTAAAGAAATAAATATACCGGTAAATGTGATCTATCAAACTATTGAGACATTACATCTCGCTTGCCCTACCAATACCGGCGATTGGTATTTTACCGGGAATTATCCCACACCGGGCGGCAATAAGGTTTGTAACAAAGCCTTTATGAATTATATGGAAGGGAAAAATGTGAGGGGATATTAAGGCAGCATCAAGCAAACGATTCTATAATTGCAGGGTTCAAATAAAAATCTTTCGCCAATGACCGAATCCAATAACAAGCCCACAACTCCTTCCAATACAGGTGATGGCATTAAAACGTTACTTGTTGTACGGCACGCAAAAAGCAGTTGGGATATTGCCTCCATCAATGACTTTGAAAGGCCGCTTAATGACAGGGGTAAAAAAGATGCCCCCGCCATGGCAAAACGTTTATCGGATAAAAATATGGTAATAGACGCGTTTGTTTCAAGCCCTGCTAAAAGGGCGAAGAAAACTGCTGAATTATTTTGCGGCGTCTATGGCAGGACTGAAGAAGAGATCATTTTTGTTTCCAAATTATATCATGCAGCGCTCGATGTTTTTTATGAAGTGGTGGAAGAATTGGATGAGCCATTTTCGAAAGTGGCCATTTTTTCCCATAACCCAGGCATCACTGAATTTGTAAATACATTAGTAGATGGTGTAAAGATTGATAATTTGCCCACGTGTGGTGTATTTGCAATACAGGTGCACGCTGAAAAGTGGAAAGACTTTAAAAAAAGTAAAAAGGAATTTCTTTTTTTTGATTACCCCAAACTAATCTGATATTTAATTGATCGTTGAAAAGCCCAATGATTGCTGTTTATAACTCCCTTTCAAAATAAACCGCAGTGGGGATTGGGTTAAAGTAGTATGGCTCTATCTCGTAAAACCCAGCCTTTTTATACAAGGCAATTGCAGACACCATTTCATTCAAAGTATCCAGCCTTATCTTATTATAATTGCAAGCCCTGGCTAAGTCGAAAGCTTTACCTAACAATATTTTTCCGAGCCCCTTATTTTGATGTTCCGGTTTTAAATACATCCTTTTCATTTCTCCTACTGTTTCATTTATTTTTCTTATCCCGACACAACCAATGAAATGCTCATCTTGTTTTGCGAGGATGATTCCACCACTTGGCGGACCATACATTGTCATTAATGTTTGCAACTCTTTGTCGAATTGTTGAAAATCCAGATCTATGTTTATGGATGTCGCATATTCTGTGAACAACTGTTTTGCAGCTTCATATTCCTCATTGGATGTTGCCAGGTAATAACTAATCATTTTTCGTTTTTTTATTACAGAGATATACCCCTGTAAAGATCAGTATGGCTGAAAATACTTTATAAGATTTAATTAGCCCATGCAGAAACAAGATTTCTATTATTGCGGCAAAAATCGGCTGCGAATAAATATAGGTTCCGGCAATAGAAGCGCCGAGGATCTTTATTCCATAAACATTATTTATCGCAAAGAAAAGATTGGTAGCTAATAATCCCAGGCGGGCCTTAGTTTTTGTATTCACTAAAAAATTTGAATGACAAAGATGGAAGCTTTACAGCGATTCAACAAACTGCCGGACTTTTTTTTTGTATAGATCCATATCAAAATTTGGTATGGAAAACGGAAAACTCCCAACTTCTTTTAACACATTTTCTAAAACAAAGTCTTCCTGTTTTACAGAAAAAAAGAACTGCTTTTTCATCAAATGGCGGGCTAAGTACTCCTGCTCTGTTTGTCCGGGTGTTGGTACCAGGATGGCCTTTTGTTTCAACTTTACCAGGTCCATAATAGTGGTATAACCGCTTCTCGAAATAACCCATTCCGCTTTAAAAATAGCTTCATTTAATTCCATTGCACTAAGATGGTTTTTGATGATGATATTATCTTTGAAATCATCAGGTGAAAATGATCCTGCCACCTTCTCACCTTTGCCTGGCAGCCCTCTTACCAACATTGCTGTGCCGGTATAATTTTGCAACTGCTTTAACACGATATTTTCAAAAATGCTTCGCTGGGGTTCGGGGCCAGAAATAATGATCAGAAGTTCAAGGTCCTTTTTTGGTTGGTTCTTTAGATCAAGCCTTGATAAACAACCTATGTAATTTACATTGCCGGGCAACATTGCCGGATGAGAGAGTTCACCCGCAAGATTTTTGTCTCCTTCAAAGTCAGGCACCCAACAGGCGTCATATTTTTTAATAAAACGATAGTGCAGACGTTGAGCTAATTTTTCAGTAAAATCCCTACCCGTTTTTATCAGCAACTGGTGAGTAATGTAAATGCAGGGAATACGTTTATTGAACAAACCAAACCGATTATCTGCGATAACAGCATCGATTTTAAATTTTTTTTCAACTTTTTTTAGCCATTGGTGTTCAAGGTAAACACGGTATAGTATTTTAGGTATTTGAGTAAATATTCTTAACGGTAGCCAAAATTGTTTTCTACTATAGCTGATACGGTAGCCTGGCACGGGAATAATCGTAAGTTGTTGAAATTCATGTTGCAACAGTGAATGAATATTGTTTTCTGCGGCAAGTATTACTTCGCAACCGTTTGAAAGCAACTCTTGAATGATGGGAATACACCTGGTAGCATGGCCCAGTCCCCAATCGAGTGGAACTACCAAAACAGTTCTTTTTTTAGATAAATTGTTAATTTTTTTAGGTAACATTATCAAAATACAATAATAATTAACTAAAATAGTTTAATTTAGTAATCTTAGTATTATGCATCGTTATTTAAAAATCGCTATATCGTTCATGTTGATTGCTTCCATCTTTCTAACAGCGTGTAGCTCTTCCAGGAAGAGCCAATGCGGTTGCCCGAGTAAAAAGGGATTGGTGGGATATTAATAAAGAGAACAGGCATAAACTTATTATTTCAATGAATAGAATGAACCGGGATTTGCTGGTGTTGTTCAATCAGGAACTTTTAAGCCCTCAAGCCATTGAGCATGAGGTGGAATTGTTACATGAATTGCTGTTCGCAGTAGAACGGCTTGACAATTTGGTAACCGCCCACGAAATACTCGACCTCAACAAATATAAAGTCATCAACAAAACGATCACACTCCGCAATACCATTCACAAACAGGAATTAAAGCCTTTCGTTTTCCTTAATTGCAAGAATTGATTTTTCTTATCTCCCGTTTTTACTTTTTTTACACACAATAACTCATTTATTTTTCTTGAATTAATCTCAGGAAGTCAACCTGTCTAAAGCATCCCTGAGTTTTTTCAGCATCAGGGGAATGTCTTCGAGTTTCGCTGTGCCAACACTCAGGCGATACCAGTTACTATCGGCCGCGGCGCCAAACGCTGAGAAAGGTACCACAGCCAGTTGAGCCTCATCCAGCAGGTAAGCTGTTACATCTGCCTGCTTCGCCAATAATTTCCCCGTAGGGGTTATTTTACCAACAAGGTCTATTTGTATGGTTAAATAGATTGCAGCCTGCGGTGATATAGCATCTACCGAATAACCGGCGTTTTTCAACTTCTGTAAACCGTTGTAAATTTGGATAAGCCGCTCTTCCAGGGCAGTTTTAAAAGCAGTTAGATAGTTATCAATTTCCTTAGTTTGCAATAAGTATTTCGCCACGGCATTTTGTTCAGCCATGGGAGCCCAGGCACCTAAATGGCTGTTGATCGCTTTCATTTTTTGAATCAGATCAGCAGGTCCCATGGCCCAGCCAACCCTTACCCCGGTCGATGCGAAAGCTTTACTAATGCCATCTATAAAAATGGTATAAGCCCTCATTTCAGGGCGCAATGAAACAGGGTCATAGTGCTGTACCTTTCCATAAGTCAGTGTCCAGTAGATCTGGTCAAATAATAAAAACAATTTTCTTTCTTCGCTCCCACGTTGTTCATTTTCCTTTATTATCACGTCGCAGATATCTTCCAGCTCATTCTTGCTAAAAGCCGTACCTGTTGGGTTTAATGGCGAGCACAGCGCAACAAGTGTTGCGCCCTTTAAATGAGGTGCAATTTCAGCCGCTGCCGGCATAAAATTATTTTCCTGCCTGCTTTCTATTATAATATGCTCACCTTCGGTAAAGTGAACGTAGTGGTTATTATTCCAACTTGGAACACCATAAATCACTTTATCTCCCTTATTTACAATTGCCCTGTAGGCTGTATAAATCAGCGGCCTGCCTCCCGCCGCAATAAGTATTTCATTAGCCTTAAAATCAAGCCCCTGCCTGGTACGAATAAAGGTTGCAACAGATTCCCTTAATTCAGCAATTCCTTCTGCTGGAGGATAAGTGGTATGATGATTATGGTACGCTGCAACTATTTCGTCTTCCAGTTCGGTTGGGATCGGAAAGATAGCGCTGTCAAAATCGCCAATCGTGTAGTTGAAGATCTCTGTTCCCTGCCGAATCTTTTCTTTTATATCCGCCCCTAATTTTACGATTTCAGATCCAATAAGCGTTTCGGCAAGATCACTGAGTTTTGATGAAGGCATAGAAGGGTATTACATATTTATAATTAGGACACAAAAGCTCAAATTGAACAAGATTAAAACCTCCAATCAGCTAAGCACTACTTTTTAAATTCCTGCTCAGCTTTTTTAGCAGCTTCAAAATCTAAGATAACTGAATTGATGCAGTAGCGTAAACCTGTGGGGGGCGGGCCATCATTAAACACGTGCCCAAGATGAGACTTGCACCTACCGCACATTACTTCGGTGCGATGCATGCCATGCGAATTATCCGGCACATAAATAATACTTCCTTTGGTAACAGGCTCAAAGAAACTCGGCCAACCGCAACTGCTTTCAAACTTTCCATTACTATTAAATAATGGATTGCCACAAACGGAACAATAGTAAGTGCCTACCTCTTTATGATTATTATACTTGCCGGTGAAAGCCCGTTCGGTTCCTTTTTTACGTGCAATTTCATAAACTTCCTTCGGCAATATTTTACTCCATTCCTCATCCGTTACATTTAATTTACCGGAGTCTGCTTTTGAGTAATAAGCATTACTCTTCTTTTCATCTTCCATTTTAATACTGGTTTTATTATTTGCAGCATTGTTGCAAGCTGAAAATATCAATGATATTGATAAAATGATATAGGTTGAAAGTTTCATCATTACTTAACAATTTTATCCATACAAAGTTTTTATTTTATTTCTCATTAGAATTTTCCAACACTAATGCCAAGATTGTTAAACGATTTTTAACGATGGTATATTATATTTGTTACTTCATCAAGGCAAGCGAGAAAATATGTTGAATTTAATACTCTTCGGCCCTCCGGGCAGCGGTAAAGGTACTCAAAGTGAAAAACTGATTCAGAAGTATGGCTTAAAACATCTTAGTACCGGTGATTTGTTACGGTCCGAGATCGCTGAAAAGACTCCTCTTGGTCTCGAAGCAAAGAACCTGATGGATAAAGGACAGCTTGTTCCCGACGAAGTTGTTATTGGTATGATCAGTTCTGCGCTGGATAATAACCCGGATGCAAAAGGCTTTTTATTTGATGGTTTCCCAAGAACAGCAGCACAGGCAGAGGCTTTGGATAAATTACTCGAACTAAAAAATTCCGGTATCACGATGATGCTGGCGATGGAAGTAAGCGAGGAAGAATTAGTGAACAGGTTATTGAAACGAGGTGTAACCAGTGGCAGAAGCGATGATAACAATGAAGGTGTGATCCGGGCCAGGATTGCAGAGTATCATAATAAAACAGCAGCCGTGGCTGATTATTACAAAAAATTTGATAAGGTGGTGAAGGTAAATGGCATAGGTAGTGTAGAGGAGATCTTCAATGAATTGAGCAGGGAGATTGACGCACTCGTTACCGTGTAAAGGATTTTTTATTTTCTACAATTATCCTGATTATGTCGTTAAACCGTGTGCTTGTATTTAGCAGTTCGAGAGCCGGCAAAGGCGGATATCTCAGCTCTGCTGCTCCGGTGATCAAAAGTTTTCTTGGTGATGTTCCTTTAAATATTGCATTCATTCCATTTGCTTCAGTAGGCAATGACTTCGATGAATATGCAAGCATGGTAAAAGCTGGATTGGCTGACTTACATTATAATATCAATGCAGTAATGCCGGCTAATGCCAAAGCAGTTATTGAGCAGGCAGATGTAATAATGGTGGGCGGCGGAAATACATTTAAGTTATTACATGATATATACAAGTACCAGTTGCTAGATATTATCCGGGATAAAATAAATGCTGGAGCGCCCTACATTGGGTGGAGTGCAGGATCAAATATTACCGGGCCTACAATCGCCACCACGAACGATATGCCGGTTATTGAACCTAAGAGTTTCAATGCGCTCGGGTTGCTTCCTTTCCAAATAAATCCGCATTACACAAACAAGAAAATTGAGGGTCATAATGGTGAGACCCGTGATCAGCGGCTACAGGAATTTTTAACCCTTAATCCCGGAGTGCCTATTATTGCTTTGCCTGAAGGAACAGCATTAATGCTTGATAACGGAATTCTTCATTTCATCGGGCAGGTTCCTGGAATTTTATTTAGCACACAAAGCGATACCGGAGAGATCATCCGAAGGGAAATATCAGCAGGCGAGGATCTTTCGGATTTGTTATGATCTGTGAATGCAGCGCCCACACATCTTGTACGCCGCTCAACTCTCCCCACTACCCAGGGTTACAAAATCCAAGTCGGTCGCTATAAACTTGGATGATACTCCTTAACCACTCCTTAACCTCCATGTTTTGACACTTAATAAATTTTGTGTGCACCTTTGCTTTAACATTTGTTAAAAACCTGGAACTATGCGGTCTGTCACATTTAAATGGATCATTCTTTTATCTACGATAGTGATCGGTTTATTGGTATCCGCCCAACTATTCTGGCTAAATAAAATATATAATTATGAGCAAAAAGAATTTACTACGAGCGTTATAAAAAGTATCCAGGGTGTGTATGAAGACCTGGAATTAAGTGATTCTAACGGGACTGAATTACAAAAGCTGGTTGAACAACCAAAAGTAAACTCGTTCCTTTTTAAGGTGAGCAGCATTCCGCAAAAGGATACCCTGCTGAACGCCATTTTAAATAACCTGGAAGATTTCGGTGTATTTACAGATTGCAAAGTAGGCTTGTATGATACTAGCAGTAAGACATATACTTATGAAATATATGTGCCTACCGCCGCATCCAAACATGAGGATAACAGCGGCATAGACCTACCGGTATTTAAAAAAGGGTATTCCTATATCTGTCTGTATTTTCCTCATCGCAGCAAATATATCATGAATTCCATGTCGTGGTGGATCATTTCGAGTGTGCTGTTGTTACTTATCTTGATAGCGCTCGGTTTCAGTGTATTTCATCTATACAGGCAAAAATTTTTAAACGAAGTACAAAACGATTTTATAAGAAATGTAACGCACGAATTTCAAACGCCGCTGACTACATTGATGGTTGGTCTTGATGCGATTGCCAAGCCATCTATTATTGCCAACCCGGAGAAACTGGAGAAGTATACCAAATTGATGCAGGGCCAAACGGCTTACCTTAAACAGCATATAGAGAACCTGATGAAAGTATTGAGAGCAGAGGCCAACGGCCTGGTCATTGAAAAAGAAGCCATTGCACCCAATGAATTAATAAAGCAGGCTGTTATGCAGCTAAATGTAAATATCGAGGAGAAACATGGCAGGGTTGAACTTTTGCTGGAACAAAATAACACCACCGTTGAAGCCGATAAAAGCAGTTTGTATGTAGCTATTCTAAACCTGGTATCGAATGCCATCAAATATTCCGAAGACCCGATCATTATCATAGAAACAAAAATCGTAAACGCCGTATACAACATCTCTGTAAAGGACAATGGTATCGGCATTGAAGAGCAATACCAAAAAAAATTGTTTCGTAAATTTTACCGTGTGCCCACCGGCGACATTCACAATGTAAAGGGGCTGGGTCTGGGGTTATATTTCGTAAAAAAGGTAATAGATGAGAACAACGGCGTCATCCATGTTAAAAGCATTGCCGGCATAGGATCGGAGTTTGTAATCGAACTGCCAACACATTAAAATACTAATATTATGCAAACACCAAAAGCTGCAATTTTATTTGCGGAAGATGATAGCAGCCTGGCTTTTATAGTAAAAGATACGTTGGAGGATGAAGGCTACAACGTGGTGCATTGCGCAGATGGACAAGCCGCCATAGATACATTTGACAAAACGAAATTTGATCTCTGCCTTCTCGATATCATGATGCCTAATAAGGATGGTTATACGGTAGCAAAAAAAATACGACAGCAAACAGATAGAATGCCGATTCTTTTTTTGAGTACCAAAAACCAGGAAGAAGATAAACTGAAAGGATACGATACTGGTGCGGATGACTATATTTCAAAACCGTTCAGTATGCCGGAATTGTTAAAAAAAATTGAAGTCTTTTTGCGCAGAAGTAAAAAATTATATTCCGACTCTATTGAAGACTTTGTAATTGGAAACATTGTGTTCTCTTTCGTTAGCCTTAAAATAATAACCCAACACGAAACCTTTAATATCACACAAAGGGAATCTGACCTGCTTAAGTTCTTTTGTGAAAATCAGAACAAGGTTGTTAAGAGGGAAGAGGTGTTGATCAATGTATGGGGAAAAGATGATTTCTTCCTGGGCCGAAGCATGGATGTATTCATCAGCAAGCTACGCAAATACCTGAAGGCTGAACCAGGCATCGTGCTGGAAACAATTCATGGGGTCGGCTTTAGGTTTAGCGTACTGCCGGCAGCCTGATTACAATTCGATATAAAAGTTATTCGCAAAGAGCCGCAATACAACACTATTCTGTTGCCATTAGTGAACGATATAAATCATGTCATGAAATCCCTCGTTCCATTGTTTTTAAAATCTCTGGGTTAGTGAAGTAATTACCCGTAAGCATTGTGATAAATCGCAATCAGGAAAGCTTAGGGTCTCATTTTTCCACGTCCCTTCCTCCGCAGACTTAAAAAAATCTTTTTTAAAATTAATTGTTATATAGAAAACACCCGGCGCCCTTCCATACCACACTATTCATCGCATCAGTTTTCTGTAGCCTGCATAAGAAACAGGTAAGGATCAATGGAAAGATAGCTATCTATATCGCTTGGGCATTCTCCCAATTCAAGTGAGAGAAAATGGCTTGCTTCCTTCAATTGCCACAGATAAAGTTTAACGGGGTGATCGGTGGGGTAGAATATTTCAGGGATCATTTCCTGTACCTGTCCATTCCAGCATGCTTCCTGTAATTTTTCATTGGGCGAAAGACTTCTTGAGTTATCCATCTCATCTCTTTCTGAATATTGGCGGGAGGCAAAACCGGTCCCGGTCACTATCAATATTTCCTGTTGTGTCGTAATGTTTTCCATACTATTGAGTTTAAAATTCTCTTGTGTATAAGACGGAAAAAGTATACGAAAGCACACACGCCATTTGGAAAATATTGTTAATTAAAAATAGGGAGGTCATTGTTGTTTAGCCTGCTCTTTTTATTTTACTTTTTTAAATGGATAGTTTCCTTTTATATACTTATTAAGATACGTTCCCTTTGAACCTGACGTTTTCATTGCGTTATAA
The DNA here is from genome assembly GCA_039922055.1 of Ferruginibacter sp. Classification (GTDB taxonomy): domain Bacteria; phylum Bacteroidota; class Bacteroidia; order Chitinophagales; family Chitinophagaceae; genus Ferruginibacter. Next base: position 18,537 of record JBDSAP010000225.1, on the reverse strand, counting down.
ATAGATGCCGGAACGCTCTCATAATCGTAAACATTGCCAGACACATAGATGACTCTTAAAGTGGATGATGTGGAATCATACTGCATGGATGCAATAACAGATGATGGCATATCTTCTTCTTTAATGATTACAATCAATGTCGTTTACTTTAGAAATTTCACGCAAAGGATGAAAAGGAGCAGAACCGCAAAGTCTATATTCATCTACTTTGCGTTCTTACCTTGTACTACTTTGCGGCTTTGCGTGAAAATGTGCCAACGCTTAATTCAACAACATTAGATTACCAATATCTAAAAATTATTATTAGAAAATGATGCCAGATTTTTATAATGAAAGATGAGAAACGAATAAATCTTTTTGGGTATAACTTTAACCAACTCAGTGATCGAAAGAATGTCGGAACATCGATGGAAAGCGTATTGAATTGAAAGGATTTCTATTTGAAGAATTTGGTTCTAAAGAAAGATGATTCTGCTATAGTAAACAAGGGATAAAATAATGAACAATTTTTTTGAACCCAGCAGTCCCGATATATCGGGATCAATTAAGCTTCATTGGCAGCCAGTCCCGATCCTTTATCGGGATCGCACTCGTGTACATTTTATCCATGAGGAGCAAAATACCAGTCACTAATTTAGCTCTTGCACAGTATAATTGTGACCGTTTCTTAACAAAACGGGAATCCGCACAGTCCATATCTCACAACAAATTTTCATTGTTCCGTAATGACTTAACCTAAAGCTGCTCTAAAAAACGAAGTTACTCCTGCGGGAAATCAGCGCTTAAAGTAATAGCTTCCCACTCATCGAAATCTTTTTTTAATTCGTCCAACTTAAGCCGGGCGCCTTTTAATGCAGCAGCTCCCAGCAATAGTCGTAACGGAGGATTAGGATATTCAACTGCTTTAATAATTGCAGTTGCAGCCCGAACAGGATCCCCAGGCTGGTTGCCGCTATAGGCCCGGATGTTCTCCAGGTTTTTGCCGGCAGTGCTGGCATAATCATCGATCCTAATCTTACTGTCGTTGGCAGAACGGCCCGCCCAATCAGTTCGAAAACCGCTTGGCGCAACAACGGTAACTTTTATGCCGAGCGGGGCAGTTTCTTTTGCTAATGATTCAGAGAGACCATCTACCGCATATTTAGTAGCATTATAAAAACCCACAGCAGGAAAGCTTCTGAGCCCGCCAATGGAGGAAATATTTACGATATGTCCTTCCCGTTGCCTGCGCATAAATGGCAACACCTGCTGGATCATTTTTGCGAGCCCAAAAAAGTTGATCTCGAACATGCGCCGCACTTCTTCCTCTTCACTTTCTTCTATTGCTCCAAAATAACCAATACCGGCATTGTTCACCAGTATATCGATCTGTCCAAATTTTTGAATTGTGGAATTTACTGCCGAAACAATATCCTCGGCTATCGTAACATCCAGCTTCACAGCCAATGCCGAATCGGGGTAGCCTTCTACAATATCCTGCACATCATCAATGTTTCGGGCAGTTATTACAGCATTGTATCCAAGCGCTAATACCTGTTTGGCCAGTTCACGGCCAAAGCCGGTTGAGCAACCTGTTATCAACCAAATTCTTTTCATATCAAAAATTTTATTGGGGGTTTAGGTAAAATGTATTGCCATAGAAAACGCACACGCAGCATTATAAAAAAGATGCAGTGAATTTTTTTATCAGGACAAGGCGACTGTTTTATTTGTAAGGCCCAACACTTCACTTGTCCATTCACGCATGCGGTCACAGAGTTCGGGATCGTTTATTATTGGCGTTCCAAAAGCCGGTATCATTTCTTTCACTTTTGCCTGCCATTTTGTGGATTTCATTTTTGCTGGAAAACACTTAGCAATCAATGCCAGCATAATGGATACGGAAGTGGAAGCTCCCGGAGAAGCCCCGAGCAATACTGCCAGCGAACCATCTGCTGCCGTTACTACTTCGGTACCAAATTCTAATACGCCGCCTTCTTTTTCATCCTTTTTTATCACCTGTACCCGTTGCCCGGCGATCTCCAGTTCCCAATCTTCCATTTTTGCGGATGGCAAATATTGTTGCAGCGCATTCAGTTTATCTTCCGGGCTTTGCCGCACCTCATGCATCAGGTATTTTGTTAGCGGAATATTATCCAATCCTGCAAAGATCATCGGCATAATATTGCCCAGGCGGATACTTTTTGGCAGGTCCATAAAAGATCCGTTCTTTAAAAATTTTGTAGTAAACCCGGCATAAGGTCCAAAGAGCAGCGCCTGCTCGCCATCAATAATGCGGGTATCAAGATGCGGAACCGACATGGGTGGAGCACCTACCGAGGCCTTGCCGTATACTTTTGCATGATGTTTTGCAATCACCTCTTTATTGGTACAACGGAGCCATTGCCCGCTTACCGGAAAGCCGCCAAATCCTTTGCCTTCGGGAATACCTGATTTTTCTAACAACGGAAGCGAACCACCCCCGGCACCAATAAAAGCAAACCTTGCTTTTACGCTCCGGCTGTCTTTTGTGGCCAGGTCTCTTACATTGATATTCCAACTGCCATCACTTTCTTTTTCAATGTCCCGGACTTCATGTTTCAGATATATTGAAACACCTTTTTGTTTATCCAGGTGTTCCAGCATTGCACGGGTTAGCTCTCCAAAATTGACATCCGTACCAATTTCCATCCGGGTTGCGGCTACTTTTTCTGCAGGGTCACGTCCTTCCATAACAAGCGGCATCCATTCAGCAAGTTGCGCAGGGTCTTCAGAATATTTCATGGTTTTGAAGCAATGGTATTCCCTAAGTGATGCATAGCGTTTTCTCAAAAAATCAACATTGGTATCGCCCCAAACAAAACTCATGTGTGGTATGCTGTGAATAAAACCCGGCGCAATGATCTTTTGCTCAACAAGCCATGCCCAGTACTGCCGGCTCATTTCAAAAGATTCACAAATAGCGGTGGCCTTACTGCAATCTATGCTCCCATCTTCTTTTTGTGGAGTATAGTTCAGCTCACAAAAAGCGGAGTGGCCCGTGCCTGCATTATTCCATGCATCGGAGCTTTCACCAGCTATCATATCCAGCCTTTCAAATATTTGTATAGTAATATTTGGTTGTAGTTCTTTCAGCATCATACCCAGCGTTGCGCTCATAATGCCTGCGCCAATCAGCACCACATCTGCCGTATTTTCCAAAATTTTTTCGTTCGTTTTCATACTTTTTTTATCCTAATTGTAAAGGTAGAACGGTTCACTAAAAATGAAACGAGAATTTGCAGAAGTCGTAAAGAAATAACAAAGTTCACCGTTTAACCAGACACGAAATTTACCATGAGGGAAAATGAATAGGGAAATTTATAGAGGATATTTACCGGTAAAATAATTTCCCCCTATCGGCTACATTGCTGTTAAGATAGCGCCTCAGAAAATCCTTTTGCTCCTGCACACGCCGGGTAAGAGCAATGAGCCTGCTTGATAATTCGCCGGTGTCATACTGGAAATTTTGCTTGCTCTTACCGATTTTATTTACTTTTTCCGAAGCCGAGGAGATCGTTGCAGCAATGGGATCCAGCAAACTGCTGACCTCACCATCAGACTTTTGGGGCATAAACTGGTTATTGCGATATTTAACATAGGAATTAAAAATTGAGTTCGCCTTATTCAAGTCATCAACGGCTGAATTGTACAGGTTCATATCATCATCCTCGTAGAAAATAGCAATTTTCATTTTGGTATAAGAAAGCCAGTTCTTTTCCAGGTCATTTACGATGCCAGACTCTTTCATCCGACGGGCAGATGTTTCTAACTGCTGCAATTCACTTAATTGAAAAAAAGCCTTTATGGAATCTACATAGTTGAAGAACGCTGTATTCTTATTGGCACGACTGATACCACGGTTAAATTCTTGTTGCGAAATGGGATAGTTCTGCAATTGCCAAAGCCGGTCAAAGGGCATGTGTGTTTCGATGAACTGATCGGGGGTAATTAAAAAGTATTTGGCATTGGTGCGGAAACCTTCATCCCAGGTAGGATCACAAAGCAGCCATTCATTATCTGCATACACGGCGCACCAGGAATGCCCCGATCTCATAATATACCCGGACTGCCGGGTATAACCCATTATTACGAAAGACTGAATGCTGCATTTCAAAGCTAAATCATTGAAGATGGCCGCATAATTTTCACAAACGCCTTTTCTTCTTCTTAAAGCAGCCGTTATCTTTTTGTCAGGATCACCGCCCCAATTAATGCTGTACATACTATCGGTACTATACTTGATATTAGCTGTGACCCAGGCGTAGGCAGCCCGTAATTTTTCCTTGTCTGATTTAAAATTCGATTTAATATAATCGGCGATATCGTTGGTGGTATGAGTTTGAGCGGAAGGGATCGAAAGCGCTTTTTGATCCACATAAGAAAATTCATTTTGTTGGGCCGATAGATGGGTACCACAGCATATCAACAAGCATAAAAAACCTACCAATTTCATGGTACTAAAATTATTACAATTCGCTAAAAGTAAAAAGCTAAAAAGTGGCTGCCTTAAAAATATTTTGGGAAATAAAAAAACAACATATCATACCTCTTACAAATCCATTAAGATGTAAGCACAGAACGGTGCGATACGAGCCTAAACGGGTCCTTATTTGTAAAACGGACTTTGATCTATTATGGCTTTTTAAAATCAGGATCGTTGTTCATCGATTTGTCATAGAGATAATACTTTCCGTCCTTATTACTGCGCCAGTACCTGTGGCCTTGCAGGTCATAATAAAGCCTTCCATCCACGCTTTTTTTAGCGGCATTATCACTCACGGCTATTACTTTGGGTATGGATTCCTTTGGCTTCTTCTTTACCGGGGCTTTTTTGGCAACTACAACGGAATCAGTTGTTATAACGGCTGCCTTCGTTGTATCGATGACCGTAACTGTGGCTGCCGATACCTCGGTTGTACGGCTTGGAACATTCTTTTTGCTGCAACCGTAGATCATTGCAAAACAAAAAACACTGATCAATAAAATACTTTTTCTGAATATCATTTATAAATTTTCCTCCTTAGTTCAAAAACTCTACCAAATATAACGAGCGCCCAATTGAATGGACAAATAGCGCTAATCATTTAACAAATTACAGATATCTTTTGCGCTATTTATTTAAACCTGCAACCAGGTTAATGGTAAGTGCAACTACAAATGTGTTAAGCGCAAATGCCAGTAAGCCGTGCGCCAGCGCTGTTCTCCTGATTAGCCGGGAGTTGATCTCAACATCAGACACCTGGAATGTCATGCCAATAACAAAGGCGAAATAAGCAAAATCAATATAATCAGGTTTTTTCTCCTGCGGAAATTCCAGGCCGGTCCCGCCGGGCGTATCGTTTTTCCCCTGATCATAATACATGTGCGCATAATGAAAAGTGAAGATAGTATGCACCATCGCCCAGGAAAGGATCATTCCAATGATAGATAACAACACTGTAAGTACCTGGTGGCCACCTGCCTTTTCTTTTGAGATCATCAATAATAAAACGGTGAACATGCTGGCAAAAGCAGTCACTAAAATACTGACCATCACAAATAGCCGGCTTCCGTCATCTTTGTTTGCCTGCTGCACAATTTCCGGTACGGACCTGGTAAAAAAAACGACCCAGCTTATTACAATGAATGAAAACGCAAATGCGTCCCAAAGAACAGTAACATCGAGCACCCAGTTTAAATGCATGTTTCGAATAATCAAAAAGGTAATGAGCGACATGCCGAGACTTAGTAATATCCGCTCCAACGGATGCATCCGTAAAAAAATATTCCCCTTTTTTTTATTATTCTGTTGTTTGGCTGGCATTTCAAATCTTTTAAAGCGATGGATTTAGGTATTGAAATATACACTTTAAAAACAATTCATTCCCAACCGATAAAATGATTGTTGAAAGTGTCTGTTGAAATGAACGGTCTTCAATACTAAAGGTCTAAATATTTAGTAATGATTATCAATAAAAAAGTAAATTAGCAAAGGTTATTATCAAGCGGCAATAGCTCAGTTGGTAGAGCATTAGCTTCCCAAGCTAAGGGCCGAGGGTTCGAATCCCTTTTGCCGCTCAATCTCTCTTTTGGTGCAAGCGTTAGCTTGTGCCGTCCCCACTAAATAAGAAATTCGGAATTGAATGGACTATTCCTGGCGTTAATAAACATGATATACTCGCAATGTAATAATGGAAAGTCAACTTTCAGTAGCTTTTAGCACAAAATCGTAAAAAGCTTTGCCAAAAATAACAGTAGGATAAATGGCAGTTTATAAGTTAGCAAGGGTGTGTTGGCAGAAGCGTAAGCTTGCGGCAAAGAAGGAAAATCGCCCTTGCTTGCCCGACTGGCGGAAGTGCTTTTCTAATAAGCTTGAATTAAAACCTCTGTCGGAATATTTAGCCTATCATGAATCTGTCTAATCATTTCCAAAGAAAGTTTTCTTTTGCGGTTTAGAATTTCACTGGCTCTACTCTTCAATCCAACAACATTTGCCAAATCAGTTTGATTATAACCAAGTTGTTCCATTCTATATTTAATTGCTTCGACTGGATCAGGAAAACCAATTGGAAATTTTTCATTCTCATAGTTCTCGATTAACATTCCTAAAATTTCTAACTCATCTCCGTCTTCTGTCCTCTTTTTAGCATCGAAAATTACCTCAAGCCTGGCAAGAGCTTGTTCATAATCTTTTTTTGTTCTAATTGGCTTAATATTCATCCTAAATTGTTTTAGCATTTATTTTATCATACTCAGCATGAGTACCAATGAATCGAATCCAAATTATTTGATAATCATAGTTGATTTTAACAATCAGCCGGTAATGGTTACCCTTAATATTAAAAACGACTCGGTTATCTACTAAAAAACTTGCACTTGGGTATTCGATTTTAATCTTATTAGGGTTTGTCCATTCTGCTTTTGACGTTTCCTGATACCAGGCTTTTAATTGCTGCTCACTATCCGGATGCGTTTCCCAAAAATCTCTCAAAATTTTCTTTGCTATAATTCTCAACTCTCAGGTTTTGTCAAAATTAAGAGAAGTTCCCGAATCGGGATATTTTATTTTCCTCTACGCCATTGTTGGTATGCTGCATAGCTTCTGGTTGGCGTACCAACAATCAGATTATTAGGTTTCACTGGTTGGTAAACAGGGCGTCATATCTACGCCCATACCAACAACGGCGTAGTAGGATAAATGGCAGTTTATAAGTTAGCAAGAGTATACTGGCAAGCGGAGGCTTGCGGCAACAGGGGGATGTTTAATTGAGCAATTTATCGGGAATATATTTTTCTGGATCCCAATCAAATTTTCCTTTCCAGGCCTCATCGGGTAAATATTCTTCCACATCGATGTCCGGAAAACCGTTTACATATTCTTTTTTATCAAAATCAATAAAGAAAGTGATTCTTGAATATTCTTCTGCAAAATTTTCTTGTATATATTTCGTCTCGGAAAATGAAACGTTATCAATCGAAATTGAACTTAGGTAAGCTTCAATCTTATCATCAGTAACATTATAAATCCCATCTCTGAAGTTAAATTCATCTCGTTGCGATATTGAAGGATCATAAGTTTGGTAATCAAGAATCCACCAAGCAATAGGCATTAAATAGAATTGAAATTGATTTCTATGTTTTATGCAGCCCACAATATAATTTTCATCTAAACGCTGTTTCAAAGTTTTCATAAGTTGATTTCTTGGGATGTCTGATTCAGCATACTCTTTATTAAATGCCACATAACGTCAGTTGGTGAAAAACCGCTGCTGTTAAAACAAATATACACTCTCTTTTGGCGCAAGGGTCCGTCTGTGCCGTCCATTAAAAAGAGGCTCAGAATTGAATGCACTATTCCTTGCATTTTATAAACATGATGTAATTTCAAAACAATAATAAGGAAAGTCAATTTCAGTAGCCTTAAGCACAAGCCGAAAAAAACTCTGCCAAAGACAGCTGTAGAATAAATGACAGTTTATAAGTTAGCAAGAGTATGGCACAAGCAGACGCTTGCGCCAGAGGGGGTTCTTTAATCGATTTCTTTGATACAGGCCTCAAGAAATCCCTTTCCAAGTTCAGTGAATTCAATATAGCCTCTGCGAATGTCTATTTCCGAATTAAAACCTTTTGGGATTTCATTCAACTGTACTTTTAGTTTGTCATATACATATTTATAGTCCGTTCCAATTAATTTATCATAAGCCGATAAATCGGAAACAAGATGCTGTTTTCTTTCAAAATTAATAAGTCCATTGAATTGCAAATTTTCTATGTATATATCAATATTTTCCGGGAAATCTAATATTAATTCTTTTTCAATTCCAGTAAGATTCCATGCATATTTAATAAAAGTGTCTTGTTTATCTTGGAAAGTATACTTAATCATTTTTTTAAGCTCTTCATCCGTTTTTGGTGTTTTTTGTTCATCGAAATCTGGTCTATCAACTTCTAAAATATATCGATGTATATAGAGATCTATAAAAGGTATTGTGGTTTTATTTTTATAATGAAATAGTATTTTTGCTTCATCGGCCGAAAGATTATTGAGTATAGAAATATATGCCGGATGAACTAATTTTAAAGTTTCTTCGAATGATGCTTTGGTGAGCAAGTTTATAAAAATATTTGCTAAATCATTTTGATCAAGATATGTAAGTTTGTCAATTATTGGTAAGCCAACATATTGAGGAACTTGTGTAAGGGTCAAGTGTTTGTTTGCATTTAGTTTGTCAGAATATTTTTCCAGATTTTTTTCGAAATAGATTTTTGATTTGGAGTTTATGAGTTTGAGTGGAAGCAATATTAAATTTGCTCCATCTAAAACTGTCCCAAGCGCTTCGCCAGCTTTTTTCATTCCAGGCTTCAACAAATCCTTGTAAATTTCCGTTATCGGTAATAATTTAAAATACTTTTCTATCTCGATCATAATTTCTTTTTTTATAATTATCAGAGTTACTTGTTTATAATTGACTTCGATTCAGGAGCGTTCTTAAAATTTTTGACTAACGTTTTTATGCGAATGATGATACAACAAATCCAACGTCTTAAGTTTGATCTCAAATTTAGTTATGGATTTTTTGATTCTTGCTACGAGTTTCAATTTTCACTACGCCATTGTTGGTATGCAGCATAGCCTGTGTTTGGCGTACCAACAACAGCGTAAGGGGGTGTGATCCCCCTTGCTACTCGACTGTGCGTTCGCTCTTTTCGGCGGACTTTAAAATAGCCATTTTGTAGGCTTAAAACCTATCTCATAGGCAGTCAATATTGTTCTTCGTCCAATGAGAGGTATAGAGTTACTACCAAAAATTAAATCTTCATTAATAGTTGCTCCCTCTACTTCCATTTTTATATTTGGAACTGTATATACTTGCGATTGTCCGCCACTTGCGGTTTCTATGGTATCAACAGTCGCTTCTGTGTTCAAATCAATATCAAGTTCAGTTGCAATGTCCTCATGAATTTGTATATCGTCAGCTCCAGTATCAACTAAGCAAAATAACCGCTTCTTCTTTCCATTATTTCCGTAAATGAGTACTTCCGCATACGGACGATTGTCTGCATGGTCAAAGTTTTTTTCGTTGGGATAAGTAACCGTATTTGACATAAGAAGAGATTTAATAAGCTGGACTAATTTTTTATAGTGTTCGTCTTTTCTTTTCATTATTGCAATCTTCCAAGATGAACAAATGCGAATAATGGACCTACTAATTGTCCTTCTCTAAACTCTTCAAGTTGGATTGTTTGCTCGTTTACAGCTCGAAAACTTTCTGAATTAGCAACTATCTTTTCACCTAAAACCGCTATCCACTGCCGATTGTATTTCATCAAAAAGTCTCTATTCCAATTATTAGTAAGCCATGTTGCTTCTATTGATTGTTTCATTAGTAGTTTGGTTTTATTGGTTTAGCAGGTTTTGTTTTTGTCGCAGAAAAAGCAAGATTACTTCCGTCTAAAGAATTGAACTTTACTTTTATAGTATGAGCATTTTCTTTTTTGCCGCCTCCGCCAATATCTACAATCCAAAATTTGATACCGGCTTTTCCTTCTACTGCTACGTTGACTTTAAGTTCTAATTCGCACTCCGTAAATTTCATTACTGGTGTTTTCTCTTTTGAATTTTCATTAGCTAATCGTAGTTCATCTGCTACTGTTTTGATTAACTCGCTCAAAGAAAGTGGTTGATTTGTTGGCATAATTGTATTTTTTATTTTAATGAATGAGATTTTTGTTAGAGTGACGCACAACACGCTGATTGATGTTATCATCCGTTATAATACAAATTTTTTTGCATCTAAAATCAATTCTCTATTGTTATACATTTTGTATTGTCGTTAGAACAATCCATTCTACCATGATATTGTACGACTCGTCGCAAGCAAAAACCAATAACGATTCAGCCAGCTATGTTAACCATACCACATAGATTTACAAGTAAAATATATAGCAGAAAGGTTTGGCAATACAGGAAAAACCCTCTTTATTAATCAGCTGGTTACGCGGCGCAAAACATTTTGCCCCTGCGCACAGCAGTTCTCTCAGTTCACTACGAACTGTTCCTTCACAAATCAGTACCTTTAAAACTGATAATTGCTCCTAAATGAAATTGCTGCTACGAAAAAAATATTTATTGGTGATCGCTGTGCTTATTGCATCTGTTTTCATCTTCACCTTCAGCACCCGCAGGCACAGTGTCGATTACAATACCGAAATAAAACCCTTACTTAATAAAAAATGTATCACCTGCCATGGCGGTGTAAAACGGCAGTCTGGTTTTAGCCTGTTGTTTAGGGCAGATGCACTGGCAAAGAATGAATCGGGCAAGCCAGCCATCATACCCGGTGATCCCGAACATAGCGAACTGGTACGAAGACTTAATTTAAAAGACCCGGAGGAACGCATGCCTTATAAGCATCCTCCTCTTACCAAAGAAGAGATCGGTCTTTTAAAGCAATGGATAAAAGAAGGAGCAAAATGGGGTGACCACTGGGCATATGTTCCGGTAGAAAAGATATCTGTGCCTGGCAATGGTGGCTGGTTCAGTAATTTATTTGGAAAATCATCCTGGGGAAATAATGACATTGACCAATTCATTTACAAAAAACTGGACGAAGAAGATTTGGAGCCATCGCCTGAAGCCAGTAAAGCAACTTTGCTGCGCAGGGTAAGTCTTGATTTGGTGGGCATGCCTGCATCACCAAGCTTATCTAATAATTTCCTTTCGAGAAAAAATGAAAATGCCGGCTATGAAGTGTTGGTAGATAGCCTTCTTAATTCTCCTCATTTTGGTGAAAGATGGGCTGCTATGTGGATGGACCTTGCCCGGTATGCAGATACCAAAGGCTATGAAAGAGACGACGCCCGAAGCGTTTGGCGGTATCGTGACTGGCTGATCAATGCGTTTAACAGCGGTATGCCTTACGATCAATTTCTTACGGAACAATTAGCAGGTGATCTTTTGCCCGATCCGTCAGATGCCCAATACATTGCTACCGCATTCCACCGCAATACAATGACTAATGATGAAGGCGGCACCGATAATGAAGAGTTTAGAGTGGCCGCAGTGATAGATCGTGTGAATACGACTTGGGAAACCCTGATGGGAACAACCTTTTCTTGTGTGCAATGCCATAGTCATCCTTATGATCCATTTCGCCATGATGAATATTACAAGTTCATGGCGTTCTTTAATAATACCAGGGACGAAGATACCTACGACGAGTATCCATTGCTGAGAGAATATCACCAGCAGGATAGCAGCAAATTTGTTCAATTGAAAAATTGGTTGCAGCAGAATGCTCCTGGGCGTACAAGAGAGATCACTTATTTTTTGAAAACAGGAGAGCCAACAATTAATTCACTGGTGGCGGATTCCTTAACCAATAGCGCTCTAACAGATACCAAATGGCTGGTGCTTCGTAAACAGGCAATAGCAAGAATTAAAAGTGTTGACCTCACCGATCATTCACAGTTAATGGTTCGTTTTAAAAGCTGGAACAATGCAGGCAAATGGACCATTCATTTGGACAAAGCCGATGGTCCTGTACTTACTGCTATCAATGTAGCTGATTCTAAAGGAAGCTGGAAAATAGCCTACGCAGATATTCCTCCAACCCAGGGCCATCATGATCTTTATTTTACCTACAGCAATGCCAAACTGAAAACTATTGAAGAGACCGGGATACAATTCGACTGGTTTTATTTCACCGATCCTTTCCCCGGAAAAGAAAAGCCAGGTTATGACAGTGCATGGAAATATTTCAATGATCTTCTTTATGCAAAACAGGTAACCTTCACCTCTATCATGGCCGAAAATCCAACAGGAATGTTTCGCCCTACAAATGTTTTTGAAAGGGGCAATTGGTTGATGAAAGGGGCAGCGGTGCAGGCAGATGTGCCACATACTTTGAACCCGATGCCCGCCAATGCACCGCGGAACCGCCTCGGCCTGGCTATGTGGGTAACCGATAAAAGAAACCCACTGACTGCCCGTACCATTGTGAACCGTATCTGGGAACAATTTTTTGGACAGGGCATTGCGGAAACATTAGAAGACCTCGGCACACAGGGAATTCAGCCTACTCACCAGCAACTGCTGGATCATCTTGCCTGGAAATTGATGAATGAATACAACTGGAACCTGAAAAAATTGATGAAAGAAATAGTAATGTCTGCCACCTACCGGCAGGACTCGAAAGTGTCCCAAAAAATAATTGAAAAAGATCCTTTTAATAAGCTCTATGCAAGAGGACCACGGGTTCGTTTATCTGCGGAACAGATCCGTGACCAGGCTTTGTCGGTAAGTGGCCTGATCAGCGAAAACATGTTAGGTCCAAGTGTGTTTCCTTATCAGCCCGGCGGTATCTGGATGTCTCCATGGAACGGCGCTACCTGGCAGAAAAGTCCGGGACCTGATCAGTATCGTCGTGCATTGTACACCTATTGGAAACGGTCAGCGCCTTATCCCTCCAACATCACTTTTGACGGGCCATCAAGAGAAGGATGTTCTGCTCGTCGCATTCGTACCAATACACCTTTGCAGGCGCTGGTTACATTGAACGATTCTGTTTATACGGAGGCAGCACAAAATTTTGCCTATCGCATGCGGGACGCTGACAAAACTATAAAAGGCCAAATCAACAAGGGTTATGAAATGATTTTCTATACATCCATTTCACTGGAGAAACTGGCCGTTCTTGAAAAATTATATAACGAGGCATTGACACGTTTTAAAAAAGACGATACTAAAATGAGGTTGATGGCTGGCAAAAAAGAAGGAAAGCAAAATGCCGAAACCGCAGCGCTGGTAGTAGTGGCTGCGGCAATGATGAACCTGGATGAATTCATCACAAAAAATTAGTTGATCGTGAAGTAAAAAACTTATTTATAGCAAACAAGGGATAATGAACAATCTTTTTTTGAGCCCAGCAGATGTTTTTCAATTAAGCTTCATTGGCGTCGCACTCTTGTACATCTTATCAATGGGGAGCAAAAATACCAGGTCACTAATTTATCCCTTAGGCTGTATAATGTCACAGTTTGATATTCCTTAAAGATCCAAACCCATAATGACACCTATCGATCATGAGCAAACACAATGATAAAATAATTAAACAGGCCAATAGCGAAGCTTTGCAATTCGTTACCCGCCGCCATTTCTTTAAAGACTGTATTACAGGCATGGGAGGCATGGCGCTGGGTTCTTTTTTGAGTGGCTGTGATTGGCTTAGTTCAAAAGATCCTGGCAATTCAGTTTACAATAGCGCTAACCCCCTGGCTCCGCATGCGCCGCAATTCCCGGGTAAAGCTAAGTCAGTTATTTACTTGCACATGGCAGGTGCGCCCTCGCAACTGGAATTGTTCGATTACAAACCTGAGCTGATGAAAATGGATGGGCAGGATTGTCCGCCCTCATTATTGCAAGGCAAAAAATTTGCTTTCATTCGCGGCGTTCCGAAGATGCTGGGGCCGCAGGCAAAATTCAACCAACATGGAGAAAGCGGCGCATGGGTATCAGAAAATCTACCGCATTTTGCCGGCGTAGCTGACCAGGTAAGTTTTTTAAAAGCCGTTCAAACAGACCAGTTCAACCATGGTCCGGCGCAACTATTAATGCATACCGGTTCGCCAAGGCTGGGCCGGCCAAGCATTGGAGCATGGACCACTTATGGCCTGGGCAGTGAGAATAGTAATATGCCGGGATTCGTGGTTCTTACATCTGGTGGAAAATTTCCGGATGCCGGGAAAAGTGTATGGGGCAGCGGCTTCCTACCTTCTGTTTACCAGGGCGTTCAATGTCGCTCCGAAGGCGATCCGGTTCTGTTTATTAAAGATCCGGAAGGGATGGATAGAGATTTGCGCAAAGCCTCTATTGACGCAATCAATGATGTCAACCGGCTTTCGTATGAAGAATTTAAAGACCCTGAAATATTATCCCGTATAGCACAATATGAGATGGCATACCGTATGCAAATTTCGGTACCAGATGTAATGAACATCAATGATGAGCCGGAACATATTCATACGATGTATGGTACACAACCCAACAAAGCCTGTTTTGCCAACAATGTATTACTTGCAAGAAAATTGGTAGAAAAAGGGGTGCGCTTTGTACAGTTATTCGATTGGGGCTGGGACAGTCATGGCACCGATGAAAGCCTTGCGATCGATTACGGTTTTATAAATAAATGTCGTTCTATCGATAAGCCGGTAACAGCGTTATTGCTTGATCTGAAACAAAGAGGTTTGTTGGAAGAAACGCTGGTTGTATGGGGTGGCGAATTTGGCCGTACGCCAATGCAGGAGAACAGGGATGGAAAGAAAATGCCTTTCAAGGGAAGAGATCATCATACCGAGGCGTTTACCATTTGGATGGCAGGCGGCGGAATCAAAGAAGGATTTAGTTATGGTGAAACGGATGAGATCGGGTATAGCGCCATCAGCGGAAAGGTAACGCCCTTCGATATTCAAGCGACTATACTAAATCAATTGGGTTTTGATCATGAGAAATTAACATACCAGTTCCAGGGCAGGCCGTTCAGGTTAACGGATGTACATGGCAGGGTGATCAATGAAATTATCGCTTAGATAATTGTACTGCGCAAGGGATAAATTAGTGACCTGGTTTTTGCTCCTCATTGATAAGATGTACAAGAGTGCGACGCCAATGAAGCTTAATTGAAAAACTTTTGCTGGGTTCAAAAAAAATTTTTCATTATTCTTATCCTTTGTTTACTATAGTTGCTTTGGATGGGTGATCACAACAATTTTGATACATCGACCAAAACGGATTTTTACAAATAAAAATTCTAAACTTACAAATTGAACAGAAGAAATTTTTTAGGCCTCGCTGCATCTTCAACCACTGGGTTAATATTTCCTGCACCGGGCCTGTTTACCAATCCCCAATCAACCATCAACATGAATACAAACTTTCAGTTAAAGATCCTGGCGACAAACTGGGGCTTCGCAGGCTCATTGGATGAGTATTGTGCTAAGGTAAAAAAGGAGGGATATGACGGGATTGAAATATGGTGGCCCCTTGAACAAAAAGACCAGGATGAGTTATTTAGTTCGCTAAAGAAACACCAGCTCGAGGTTGGTTTTTTGTGCGGGTCAGGACAAAGTGATTTTAAAGCACATTTAGAATCATTTAAAAAAATGATCAATGCCGCGGCAGCGAATACCATTCAAAAGCCCTTGTATATTAATTGTCACTCCGGCAGGGATTATTTTTCTTTTGAAGAGAACTTAGCATTTATAAGCCATACAACGCAATTGTCAAAAAGCTCGGGAATAGAGATCTATCATGAAACGCATCGTTCCCGGATATTATACTCAGCGCCGGCAGCAAGGAAATACCTGGACCAGGTTCCTGAATTGCGTATAACATTTGATGTATCGCACTGGTGCAATGTAAGTGAAAGCCTGCTGCACGACCAGCAATCAACTATTGATTTGGCATTGCAACGCACAGATCATATCCATGCAAGGATCGGGCATCCTGAAGGACCGCAGGTGAATGATCCCAGGGCGCCGGAATGGGAAGATGCAGTAAAGGCGCATGTGGCCTGGTGGGATAAAGTAGTGGAGATGAAGAAGCAAAAAGGTGAGGTGATGACTTTTCTCACAGAATTTGGTCCAATGGATTATATGCCGACGTTACCATACACAAGGCAGCCGCTTGCAAATCAATGGGAGATAAATGTGTATATGATGAAGTTGCTGAGAAGCCGTTATGGAACCCACGATTCAAAATGAAACTCTTAAAATAATGCGACCAGCTCACTTAATAAAACAATATAAAATCCTCAAATAGTTAAACGCTCCTTTTAGCCATTACATCCGGCTATGGATCAAGTAAGAATTTATTATGTCAGAGATCATTGGCCGCTTTCATCCTTTATTCGTTCATTTCCCCATTGCAATACTTTTAGTTGCTTGCCTGTTTATATGGTTGTCAAAAAAAGCAAAGTACCAGTTTCTTGCGCAGGCTGTTGATATCACTTTACTTATTGGAGCGGTAAGCGCCATTGGTTCCTGCATAACGGGATACCTGCTTTCGCAAAGCGGAGAATATGATGAAGACCTGGTTGAAAATCATCAATGGATGGGGATAGCAGTGTCTATAGTTGCAGTGATCATTTATTTCCTGTATCATAAAAAACGGTTTCCGAAAACGCAGTTGGTGCTTACCATTGTGTTGTGTGTGTTGATATCTATTACAGGCCACCTCGGCGGCACGCTGACTCATGGGGAAGGTTATCTGACTTCATCTTTCGAAAAAGTAGCAGGTGACAGCGCCGGAAAGCTTGCAAAAAAGCCGATTGCCAATGTACAGGAAGCAGGTGCTTATGCCGATATTATTCAGCCCATTTTGCAACAAAAATGTAGCACTTGTCACAGTAGCACCAAGCAAAAAGGAGGGCTCAGGCTTGACGCTCCGGAGTGGATCTTAAAAGGAGGCAAAAACGGTGACGTGATTATTCCCGGTAAGCCCGATGAAAGTGAAATGTATAAGCGCTTAATGTTGGATCCTTTGGAAAAACATCACATGCCGCCAAAGGCAAAACCACAATTAAGTGAGTTAGAAGTAACCTTGCTTCATTGGTGGATCGCTAATAATAATAGTTTCGATAAAAAGGTAAAAGACATTGCACAAACAGACAAAATAAGGGCCGCATTGCTGAGCTTACAAACAGCTGCCGCCGCAAAGCCGACCCAACCCTCTGTATCATTAACCGAGATTGAAAAAGCGCCCGGTCCGGCAATAGAAGCGTTGCAACAAGCGGGCGTAATTGTGTTGCCTGTATCTGCCAATAGTAATTATTTACAAGCAAATTTTGTGAGTATAAAAAAAGTAGATGACAAGACCATTGCTTTACTTGCACCTATAAAAAAACAATTGGTGTGGTTAAAATTGGCCAATGCATCTTTCTCCAATGAATCTGTCAAAGTCATTTCGAGCTGCACGAACCTTACAAGGTTAAGTATAGAAAACAGCAATATCACTGACAGCGGTTTAGCAACTTTTGGAACCCTGGCCGATCTACAATATCTGAACCTTGTTGGTACAAAAATAACTGGCAAGGGAGTGATGGTGTTACAAACGCTGAAGCATCTCACCAATATTTACCTTGCTGAAGCCGGCATCGATAAGAAAGACTGGTCCGTACTGCAAAAGGCTTTTCCAAAAACCACGCTTGATTCAGGAGGTTATCGTGTGAATCCGCTAACAATTGATACGGTTTTGGTAAAAGCGCCGCCAAGATAAAATAATCCTATTCTACTTTATATTGCCCCTACTCAAAACTTGCTGATAGAACGTCCATTGGTTTTGTCCCCTTATTCTTTGTCTTTGCTTCCATGAATCCCTGAGAATTATTATCGGTTGAGGATATAACCTGTCTCTATATGGGTTTTTTCACCCTCCATTATTGCATTTCCAAACCGTGAGATCGACACTATAGCCCGTCTTTTTACTTCGTAATAATACGTCATTACCACCTTGTAATCCTTTGCTGTGAAATAGACCTTTACATCATAATAGGGGCTTAAAATTTTACAAAATCACTTACAACTAAAAACAAAAAAAATGAAAAAGATTATTTCAAACCTGTTGATCGCAGCAATTATTACATCATTAGTTCCTGGCAATTCAACAGCGCAAAACAAAAATGCTATTTTCTCTTCTGCCTCAGGCAAAGAAAATTCAGTTGGCTTTCCTGAAGATGAGAATGCCACAAATGCAAACCCAATGATTGACGGAAAACCTGGTAAGCAAAATATCAAATTGCTTAAGGCAAATCTAAAAGCTGCAAAGGCCAATTTCAGGGCCAGCGCAGATTTTAACAGGAAATACAAAGATGCAACCGACGTAACCTGGAATACAGAAAGTGAGGCTATAGTTGTTTCTTTTAAGGTAGGCGAACTGTCTTCCCGGTGTGTGTACGATAGAACAGGAAACTGGAGGCATACGGTATTAAACTATTATGAGGACGACTTACCTGATTACATTACTTCAATGGTAAAAAATGC
>JBDSAP010000224.1:0-50885 GCA_039922055.1 Ferruginibacter sp. | reverse complement strand
TTATTGTTCTTCTAAAAATAATTTTAACAGGCCCGAACCGGGCGTCATATAAATTGTTAAGGTATAGATTATTACTGTTTGATTGTGTACTGAAGAGGTGACAAAAAGGTATAAAAATGGCTATATTTGACTTTACATTATCACTTAAGAATTAATGATGCAATATCGCCTTCGCCAGTCTTCACCGATGCTGTTCTTATTTGTCTTACTCCTCCTCCTTTCTCATTGTAAAAGTAAACCTAAGGAAAAAAATGCCCTGAAGGGAAACCAGGCAGTGGTAGTGGATGTATTAATTGCTGAAAAAGAGCCCGTGAGTAATATCGTGGAAGCCAACGGAACCGTCATCGCCGGCGAGTATGTTGAACTTCGGCCGGAAGTGAGCGGAAGACTTATCTATCTGAATCTTGTAGAAGGTAAACCTGTTGCCCAGGGAACGGTTATAGCAAGAGTTAATGATGCCGATCTGCGGGCACAAATATCAAGAAGCAAAGTACAACTTGATCTTGCGCAAAAAACAGTGGACCGGTACAAACAATTGCTGGATGTGAACGGACTTAACCAGGCCGACTACGACGCAGCCCTAAACCAGGTGAATACACTTCAGGCAGACATAGTGTATACCCAGGCTTTGGTTGATAAAACAGTTGTAAGAGCTCCCTTTAATGGCATCGTTGGCCTGAGACAGGTAAGTCCCGGAGCCTTTGTTACACCAACAACGATCATTACCACTTTACAACAAACCAACCAGGTAAAAATCGATTTTACTATCCCCGAAATATATGGCAACCTGATAAAGAATGGAGTAATTGTAGATGTGGAAACCGATGCAGCGACCAAACAAAGAAGCAGGGCAATGATTGTGGCAACAGAGCCCGGCGCCAATACTGAAACGAGAAATCTCAGGGTAAGAGCCGTATTGCAGGGAACGGCTACCAATCCCGGCGCTTTTGTAAAAGTTTATATCGAGGCTGGAAAGGGTAAATCTTCTATTATGGTACCTACCAATTGTATTATTCCGGATGATAAGAACAACCAGGTAATCCTGGTAAAAGGAGGCAAGGCAAATTTCGTAAACGTACAAACCGGCGTTAGAGAAGCAAACACTGTAGAGATCATTAAGGGGGTCAACGTTGGTGATTCGATAGTTGTGACGGGTGTGTTATTTGCAAGACCTAAAAGTGTGTTGAATGTTCGCAGTGTAAAGAAATTAGATCAGTTAACCAACGCTTCAGGAGCAGAATAGTTGGCCGTCCACTCTGCATGAATCTACACTTTTAATAAAAATATTTAGACCCGATTTTGATTGATGAATATTTCTGAATTCTCCTTAAAAAGGCCGGTTTTTGCCACAGTATTAAACCTGATGATCATCTTGTTTGGTATTGTGGGATATACCTTTCTCGCCGTCCGGGATTACCCCGCTATCGACCCCGCAATAATTAATATCCGTACTTCTTATACAGGCGCCAATCCTGATATTATGGAAAGCCAGGTAACAGAACCTTTGGAAAAACAGATCAATGGAATACCAGGCATCAGGACCATTACTTCTTCGAGCACATTAGGCAGCAGTAACATCACCGTTGAATTTGAATTGAATGTAAATCTTGAAGCGGCCGCAAGTGATGTGAGGGATAAAGTTGGACAAGCCAGCAGAAGCCTGCCGCAGGATATTGATGCGCCACCGATTGTAACCAAGGCTGATGCGAATAGTGATTTTATTTTGATATTAGCTGTTCAAAGCCGCTCCAAAGGTTTACTTGAACTCAGCGACTACGCAGAAAATGTTTTGCAGCAACAGTTCCAAACGATCAACCAGGTAAGCTCCGTAAATATTTTCGGGCAAAAAAGATATGCAATGCGTATCTGGATTGATCCTGATAAAATGACTGCACAGAACGTGTCTTTTTCTGACGTGCGAAACGCTTTGAACACAGAAAACATCGACTTGCCTCCCGGAAAGATCTATGGAAATAATACGGAATTAACCATCAAAACGTTAGGCAGGCTTAAATCAGAAAAGGATTTCCAGGATCTGATTATCCGTTCAGATAGCACGGGCATTGTTCGCCTCAACAATGTGGCCCGTGTAGAAATAGGTCCTGAAGACCTGGAGCAGTCATGGAAATACAATGGTGTAAATGCTGTAGGTATTGTATTAATCCCTCAGCCGGGCTCAAATAATATTCAAATCGCGGATGATTTTAATAAAAAATTGGAGGCAATTAAAAAGACGAATAAGTCTGATATTGAAATGAATGTGTTGCTCGATAACACAATCAATATTCGCAAGTCAATAAAAGAAGTAGAGGACACCCTGATTATATCTTTCAGCCTCGTAGTGTTAGTGATCTTCTTCTTTTTCAGGGACTGGCTGATCGCCATAAGGCCGCTCATCGACATTCCTATTTCTTTGGTTGCCACCTTTTTTGTGATGTACTTTTCCGGTTTTTCTATCAATGTATTAACCTTATTAGGCATTGTGTTAGCCACAGGTCTTGTAGTAGATGACGGCATTGTAGTTACCGAAAATATCTTTAGCAAATTTGAAAAGGGCATGCCGATAAAGCAGGCCGCCGTGGAGGGTAGTAAGGAAATATTCTTTGCCGTTATTTCAACCTCCATCACTCTTGCCATCGTTTTTTTACCGGTTATATTCCTCGAAGGATTTATCGGCCGGTTATTTCGAGAATTTGGTGTTACACTTGCGGCTGCGGTGTTAATATCAGCGCTTGTCTCACTCACCATTACTCCGGTATTGAATGTAGTGCTAAGCAGGAAGAAAGCCGGGCACGGGAAATTTTACATGAAAACGGAACCTTTTTTCACCGGGATGGAAAATGGTTATTATCGGGCATTAAAGGGATTTTTAAAAGTAAGATGGGTTGCATTTGTGGTGGTTGCAATTTGCGCTGGAATAATAGCAATAATCCTTCCTGGTTTGCAAACTGAAATTGCACCGATGGAAGATCGCAATAATATACGCTTTACTATAACTGCCGCGGAGGGAACCAGTTACAGCAGCATGCTGCAAATAACTGATCGCATTTCAAATTATCTCTATGATTCAGTTCCTGAAAGGGATTTTGTTTTTGCAAGAACGCCAGGAGGAGGTGGCGGAGGTGGTTCTTTAAATAGCTCACAGCCCCGGCTTGGACTGGTTGAACCTGGCTTACGTACACGGAGCCAGGCGGAAATTGCAAGCGATCTGCAAAAGAAGTTAGCCCGATTCAACGATGCCAGGATATTCGCCGTACAGGAACAAACAATTGCGGTGGGCGCCGGATCAAGGGGAGGATTACCTGTACAGTTCGTGTTGCAAAACCAGGACCTGGACAGGCTGCGGGAGGTTATACCGAAATTTTTAGATGAGGCAAAAAAGGATGCCACTTTCGCCAATGTTGACGTAAACCTGAAGTTCAATAAGCCTGAAATAGAACTAAGCCTGGATAGGATAAAAGTCAAAGATCTTGGCTTGTCCTCGCAGGATGTAGTATCAGCGCTGCAATCCGCATTTAGCGGCGGTAGAATGGCTTATTTTATTATGAATGGTCACCAGTATTCCGTTATTGCACAAGTTGAGCGGAGCGATCGTACACAACCCGGAGATATTTCCAAACTATTTGTGCGCAATAACAGGGGCCAAAATATACCGATCAGCGCTGTTGTAAAACTGGAAGAGAGCAGTAGTCCTTCCACCTTGTTTCACTACAACCGATACAAAGCTGCAACTATTTCTGCTTCCCTTGCGGATGGTAAAACAGTGGGTGATGGTGTAAATGCAATGGAAGCCATTGGCAAGCGTTTGCTGGACGAAAGCTTTCAAACTTCCTTAACAGGACCTTCCAGGGATTTTAGGGAAAGCTCCTCTAACATTGCCTTTGCATTCAGCATGGCGCTCATTTTAATTTACCTTGTATTAGCCGCCCAGTTCGAAAGTTTCGTAGATCCTTTCATTATCATGTTTACTGTACCGTTAGCTATAGCTGGCGCCTTGTTAAGCCTTTTTATATTTGATCAAACATTAAATATATTTTCCGAAATAGGAATGATCATGCTGATTGGATTGGTTACCAAGAATGGAATATTGATAGTGGAATTCGCAAATAAAAAACGAGAGCAGGGAATGGACAAGGTAACAGCCGTATTAGAAGCTGCTCAACAAAGGTTGAGGCCGATTTTAATGACCAGCCTGGCTACTTCTTTGGGTGCTTTACCCATCGCATTAAGCTTGGGCGCTTCGTCAAGCAGCCGTGTGCCTTTGGGAATTGTAGTTGTAGGCGGCATCCTGTTTTCACTGATACTAACATTATTTATTATACCGGCAATGTATACCTTCTTATCGGGTAAACACAAAGTTGCTGAACCTGTAGCAGCTCAAAATATTGATGATAAGCCACAGGAAGAAAATATAAATTTAGCAGGATGAGAAAAGTGATCGCATACACAATGCTTTTATTTGCTTCTATACAAAGCAATGCGCAGGACACTTTGCGATTATCCGATGCGGTAAATATTGCCCTTAAAAATAGCCTCGATATACAATTGGCCAACAACGATGTTGAAGCCAACGCCATATTAAATAATTACGGGGTAGCCGGAGGCTTGCCATTGGTAACAGCCTCAATGGGTAACAACGAGCAAATATCCACCATCAACCAAAAACTAAATACCGGAGTAAGTATCACCCGTGACGCTGCGGCTGTTAACAATCTTACCTCCAATGTCTCCGGCAGCATACTTCTTTATAATGGTAATAGGGTAGTAGCAACCAAAAAGAGATTGGCACAATTAGAAAAGCAAAGTCAATCATTGCTTAATTCGCAAATACAAAATATTATCGGAGCAGTGATGACTGGCTACTATGATATTGTTCGTCAGCAAAGTTATTTGATAACAATAGAGCGGTCAATAGACGCATCGAACCAACAACTACAAATTGTAAAGACCCGCCAGGAAGTTGGCCTCGCAAATAATGCAGATCTTTTCCAGGCACAGATCGATCTTAATGCTTTGCAGCAGACATACACCTCACAGCAATTGATCATTGACCAGGCAAAAACGGAATTGCTTCGCTTGCTTACACTCCGGCCCGATTCAATAATCGCAATAAGGGATACAATTTTAGTAGATAAAAACATCACGCTCGAACAGACATTAAATAACCTGAACAAAAATGCAGACATCATTGCAGCACAGGACCAGGTAAGAATAAATGAATTCATAGTAAAAGAAACCGCAGCCCAAAGATATCCTTCAGTAAGAGGTAATCTTGGTTATAATTTTAGTCGAAATAATGCGGCCGCCGGTCAGTTGCTTCTTAACCAGAGTTACGGGCCTTCGGCTGGCATAACCCTCGGTATACCTATATACAATGGTTCTATTTTTAAGCGGCAGCAAAAGGTAGCGGAGATCAATGTACGTAATGCCGAATTGAATACAAAAGTGCTGTTGCGGGATTACGAGGCACAGGTGGTAAAATCTTACCAGTCATACGCTTCCACGTTGAAGCAACTGGAAACAGAACAACAAAATTATATCCTGTCCAATCAACTGCTGGAACTCGCATTAAAAAGATTCCAATTTAAACAGGCCACCATTGTTGATGTAAAGAATGCGCAGCAAAGTTTTGAGGAATCCGGTTACAGATTGGTGAATTTAAATTATGCGGCTAAGTCATCGGAAATAGAACTCAAACGCCTGGCAAACCAGTTGAGTTTATAAAATAATAGTGCTACACATCCTATCACTCCTCGTTAATATCGTTCTTTTAGAAAAAATTTTGTCCGGGCATCGTTTTTTATTGCATCCTTCTTCCGTCCTTTTATACATTTTCAGTGTTGGAGAGCAGCTTATATTTAACCTTACGGACCAAGCATTACTGCCCGAAATATACATTTTTAATTACCCATGCCTTAAATGCAAAAGGCGAAACAGCTAAAAAAAATAAAATATTTAAGTCATCCAATCAATTTGCATCATTCTTTAATCTTGTTTAAAAAATCTCAGTAACATTCGAATATTTCTAAAATTTTAGAGCAATATCACCAAAAACTATACAATGAGCTGCTCATAAAGAAAAAAATTATGAAAATTCTAAAAACTATCTTTGTCACTTGGTAATGATCGCTAAATAAAGATGCCCTATATGTCAGTCCCAACAGTGCTTGCCTTTCCTAAGATTAGTTTAAGCAATCTCAGCCTTAAAATGGCTGACAATTTATATTATCAATATTCAGCCGAAGACTTGATTGCACAAACTATTCAACGTGGCCAGGGAATTTTAAATGATACAGGCGCCCTCGTCATTCGCACCGGGGAGTTCACCGGCAGGAGTCCTAAAGATAAATTTATCGTGAAGGATGAATTGACTGCTGATTCTGTTAACTGGAACGAGTTTAACACGCCAATTGACGCAAAGTATTTTGACCGGCTATATGCCAAAATGATGGACTATCTCGAGCATCGGGAAATGTGGGTTCGGGATTGTTACGCTTGTGCTGATCCTACATATCGCATCAATATCAGGGTGATCAATGAAAACCCCTGGAGTAATTTATTTGCATACAATATGTTCCTTCGACCCAACGAAGATGAACTGGACAATTTTAAAGCGGACTGGCATTTAATACAAGCGCCTGGCTTTAAAGCAGATCCTTCTGTTGATGGCACAAGGCAGCAAAATTTTGCTATCATAAACTTTACGAGAAAAACAATCTTGATAGGTGGCACAGGATATACCGGTGAAATAAAAAAAGCAATTTTTTCAGTATTGAATTTTATTTTACCTCACCAAAAGAATGTATTAAGTATGCATTGCTCCGCCAATATTGGCAAGGATGGTGATACCGCTATTTTCTTTGGACTAAGCGGCACGGGCAAAACAACTTTAAGCGCAGATCCTGAAAGAATGCTGATAGGAGACGATGAACATGGGTGGACCGGAGATTCAGTTTTTAATTTTGAGGGCGGTTGCTATGCAAAGACTATTGATCTGAGTGAATCAAAAGAACCCGAGATATTTAATGCAATCCGGCCAGGCGCCCTCGTAGAAAATGTAACGTTTATCCAGGGCAGCAGTAAGATCGATTTTGCAAGCAAAAAGATTACAGAAAATACAAGGGTGAGTTATCCTTTATCTTTTATCAGCAATACCATCGAGCCTTCAATTGGCAGTAATCCAAAAAATATTTTCTTTTTAACCTGCGATGCTTATGGTATACTTCCTCCAATTAGTAAGCTCAGTGTAGGCCAGGCGATGTATCAATTTATCAGCGGATATACCGCAAAAGTAGCGGGTACGGAAGCTGGTGTTACAGAACCAAAAGCCACGTTCAGTGCATGTTTTGGGGCGCCTTTTATGCCTTTGCACCCCGGCGTATACGCTGACATGCTTGGCAAAAAAATGAAAGCAGGTAATGTAAATGTTTGGATGATCAATACAGGCTGGAGTGGCGGCCCTTACGGCATCGGCAAAAGAATGCAACTTGATCATACCCGGGCCATGATAACAGCAGCACTAAGTGGAAAACTTGATAAAGTGGAGTTTAAGGAGCACCCGGTATTCGGTGTATTAATACCCGCATCTTGTGCTGGCGTGCCCTCAGAGATTCTTGATCCAAAAAACACATGGCAGGATAAAGCTTTGTACGATATTAAAGCGAAAGAACTTGGCAGGTTATTTATTACAAATTTTGAAAAATATTCAGCAGGTGTTAGTGAAGAAATCTTAGCTTCAGCACCACGACTGTAAATGAAGTCGATTGCTAGCCATAATCAATCTCCCTGTGTACTGAAAGTAATTTAAAGTACCGGGGGGATTTTTTATATCACCATTTCAGGAATTTCTCCTTTCACGGTGAGCCTTCCCGCAGTCTTGGCAATTATCTCTTGTACTGTTACACCAGGCGCCAGTTCAAGCAAATTAAATCCTTCCGGAGTTATTTCGAGTACAGCTAATTCCGTTACAATTTTTTTTACGCATGCAAGCCCGGTAAGTGGCAGAATACATTCCCGCAATAATTTGGATTCGCCCTTAGGATTGGTATGCATCATAGCGACGATAATGTTTTTTGCACTTGCTACAAGGTCCATCGCACCGCCCATACCTTTCACCATTTTGCCAGGTATCTTCCAATTAGCAATATCTCCTTTATCACTCACTTCCATGGCTCCTAAAATAGTGAGATCAACCTTTCCCGCTCTTATCATACCAAAGCTCATGGCGCTGTCAAAAAAAGCTGAGCCGGGTAGGGTTGTTATTGTTTGTTTACCTGCATTGATAAGGTCCGCATTTTCTTCACCTTCAAGGGGAAACGGTCCCATGCCCAATAACCCATTTTCACTTTGCAACACCACATTTAAACCTTCCGGTATATAGTTAGCTACCAAAGTTGGGATACCAATACCAAGGTTTACATAGTATCCATCTTTCAATTCCCTAGCGAGCCGTTGAGCAATTTGATTTTTGTTAAGCATCTTTTTAATGTGCTATTTAGCTAATATGCTAATGTGCTAATTTAGAGCAAGAGCATACATTGCATTGCTTCGTTTACATTTCTAACGTAATAATAATGAAAGCACTTACCTGATCTATTTTACTTAAATCCATCTTAATTCTATTAATAAACAAAAAAGCAACGAGTTGAAAAAATTAGCACATTAGCAAATTGGCTAATTAGCTAATCGGCGTACGGTTCGTTGTTCTATCCTCTTTTCATAGTCTGCCCCTTCAAAAATGCGATGCACATAAATGCCCGGCGTATGAATGTTGTTGGGATCAAGCTCTCCCACCGGAACGAGGTGCTCTACTTCTGCAATCGTTATCTTTCCTGCCATTGCCATCAACGGATTAAAATTTCTTGCCGTTTCCTTATAAATGAGGTTGCCGGCAGTATCTCCTTTCCACGCTTTCACGAGTGCAAAATCTGCATCAAAAGCATACTCTAACAAATAAGATTTATTATTAAAAACCCGTACCTCTTTTCCAATGCCTACTTCGGTGCCTACACCCGCCGGAGTAAAGATTGCCGGCATACCATATCCTGCGGCCATGCATCTTGTAGCCAGCGTTCCTTGCGGAATCAATTCCACTTCCAGTTCACCACTTAATAGCTGTCTTTCAAATTCAGCATTTTCGCCTACATAAGACGCGATCATTTTTTTTACCTGTTTTTGCTGAAGCATCAACCCTATTCCAAAATCATCCACACCTGCATTATTCGAAATACAGGTAAGGTTTCGAACTTGTTTTTTTACCAGGGCACGAATACAGTTTTCGGGTATCCCGCATAGCCCGAACCCACCAAGCATGATGATGGAGCCATCGCTGATATCTGAAATCGCCTCATCGGCGTTATGAAAAATTTTATTCATAAGTGTATACAAAAGTAACAGAAATAAAGAGGCAAATTTTTTAGATTTTGTCTTCACGCACGTACCTAAAATTCATATAAATAGCCAAACTACTGAATTTTCATGCCTATTTATCTGGGCTCTCTATAATCCTATTCCTGGCCTAACTTGAAATTTCTGTAGAACTCTATCTATTAAACCATATTATGAAAAAGGTGGGTAATAATAGTGAGGTTAAATTCGTTAATGATTACAACATCCTACATCCTATGTACAAGATACTTAGAATCCATAACAGGCTCATAGTAGGCGGACCATCACTGAATGTTACGCTGTTAACTACTCAATTAGGGCCCGAGTTTGAAACTCAACTGGTTGTAGGAAAAAGAGACCCGTATGAAAAAGATGCCAACTACGTAAAACAACTTGGTATCATTCCCATCGAAATTCGTGAAATGCGCAGAAGCATATTGCCCATCAATGACATCAGGGCCTATTTCAAAATAAAAAAAATCATCAAAGAATTTAAGCCTGATATTGTTCATACGCATGCATCAAAATCAGGGGCAATCGGAAGGCTGGCGGCAAGCGCATGTAACGTAAAATTAATTGTTCATACTTTTCACGGTCACGTTTTTCATTCTTATTTCAATCGCTTTGTCTCTTACTGCATAATTGCATTTGAACGTTATCTTGCAAAAAAAACAAATGCTATTATTGCCGTCAGCGATTTTCAAAAAAAAGAGCTTTCCGAAGTATATAAAATAGCGCCTGCAAACAAAATTTTTACTGTTCCACTTGGTTTTAATTTAGAGAAATATGCTATCAGCCAGCCTATAAAAAGAATAGCCTTTAGGGAAAAATATGGTTTCGCTGATACCGATATTGTTATTGGCATTATAGGAAGACTTGTTCCCATAAAAAATCATAAAATGTTTTTGAAGGTAGCTGCCAATATTAAAAAAAGACCTGGCATGCAACAGGTGCGTTTTGCCATTATTGGGGATGGGGAATCGTTACCAATAGTAAAAAGAAAATCAGCCGAACTTGGGTTAACATATTCATTTCATGTTACACACCCCCGGGTAAATACAGATATAGTGGTTACCTCATGGGAAACAGAAATAGACCAGGTGATGGCAGGAGTTGATATAGTTGTACTTACTTCTCATAATGAAGGAACCCCGGTTTCTCTAATTGAAGCACAGGCTGCATGTAAACCGCTTGTATCAACGAAAGTGGGAGGTGTAACAGACTTAATTGCACACGGACAAAATGGCTTTTTAACTGCGGTAAATGATGTGGACGTATTTGCAAATTATGTACATACACTAATACAAGATAAGGAATTACGCATCACGATGGGCCGGAAAGGATTTGATATGGTGATCCAAAAATATTCCAAACAAAGGTTGATGAAAGATGTAAAAAATCTCTACTTCGATTTCCTTGAGAAAGAAGAAAAGGAAATAGGAAAAGAGCTTTTTCTTACCCCTTTAACCAACGAAGCACTTATTTCAAGATGGGCCGGTTATTTCTTTCATAAGGCTTAAACCTGTCCCTTTCAGCTTTTGCCCCTATGCTATCTAAAATGGATCGCATTTGATCCGGCTGCGATGCATAATAACTATAGCTTTTATAAAAATCTTCCTTGCTCACCTTATGTACAGTAAATATCTGCTGCTGAAGTTTCATGTTTTCCATCATCAAATCTTTCAAAGAATCTTTTTTTATAAACAGTTCAGTGTAGGAATTTGCCCGCATAATATCCCATAGTACCGAAGTCATTTTTTGTTTGTCAAGAATATCAGAACTGCTCTTGCCATTGTCGGAACATCCCAATAACAACCATACAATCAATATCGCCGATATGAATGATTTCATCACTTTAATTCCTCTTTATACTTACTGGCATTTGTAATATCAACCTTTTGCAACTGATCAGCCGCCCTCGCTTTATCTTGCTGTGGGGCTTTCGAAAATATTTTGATCAGTTCATTTGCTTTGCCCTGGAAAAAGAACTGGTTCACCATCGTGTTTGGATTATCTGAATTAAAGCTAACCAGCAGATTTAAAACGTTCAGCATTTCCTGTCTTGCGGCAGTTTCGTCTTCATACATTTTATCGAGGCTCTTATGGTAATAGGTGTAATAAACATCGTGAATAATGGCGTACCGGCTGTTAACCATGTTCTCCACCAGCCAGTAGCGATTACGCACACCATCAAAAGCTTTCCATCCGGAAATCCCCCTGGACTCCGGCGCATTATTTACAATATTTTGTGCCTTTAAAAAATAGACATCACCGCCACGTTGAGAAAATGAGGCATAATCAAAAGCAAGGATCATGTTTGCATAATAAGCAAATACTGCTGTGAGATTGGAGACGAGCGGGTCTGTTCCTGCAACCCTGTTTTCATTGAATTCCAGTTGTTGAAATTCTACGTATTTAAAAATAATATCCTCATCCTGGAAATTAATAATTGGCGAGAGATAAGTTGAATTAAACACAGGACGTGCTGCCTGTATAGTTAAAGAAGCTGTATAAACATTGGCATCACTACCGGGTTGCAGATTCAATTGAAAATTACAGTCGATCTTTTCATTTACGGAAAATACATCTTTGGTCCATTTACGATTATTCATAAATGTATTTAAAGCAGTTTGCAGCGTTTGGAAAACATTTTTATTTACCGTTGTACCAATGCGGCTACTGTTTACCGTTACTCTTGCATTCAGTTCCTGTGCCTTGCTAAAATTTGCAACCAATAATAAAATGAATAAATATTTAAGCCTGGATAAAAGCATACTTTAATTTAATAATAGTATTTACAATATCTTTTGCAACTTCAGCTTTCGGCTTGGTTTCAAAATGATGCACCGCACCCCCCTTTTCAAAGATGGTTATTTTATTTGTATCGTGACCAAAGCCCGCTCCTTTATCATTTAAAGAATTAAGCACGATCATATCCGCATTCTTTTCTTTCAATTTCTTTTGTGCATACCCAGCCTCATTATTTGTTTCCAGAGCAAATCCTACCAACACCTGGTTATCATTTTTAATGTCGCCCATATGTTTAAGTATATCCTTTGTTTTAGTCAACTCAATAGTAAGATTTCCATCTGCTTTTTTAATCTTTTGAATGGCTGTTTTCAGTGGCGTAAAATCGGCAACAGCAGCGCTCATTACTATTATATCCATTTCCTTTGCAATAGATATGCAGGCATTGTACATTTCCTCTGCGGAATTCACACGGATGACGTTTAGTGATGGCGGCATTTTTATGGAAGCTGGTCCGAGTACTAATGTCACTTCGGCCCCAAGATTATTAAGTTCGTTTGCAATTGCTACTCCCATCTTACCTGATGAATGATTTCCAATGAAACGAACCGGATCGATCTGCTCATAAGTTGGCCCGGCTGTAACCAACGCCTTCCTTCCTTTCAAAGGCTGGTTCCACCCTAAAAAATCCTCCAGCCAATTTAATATATACTCAGGTTCCGCCATCCTTCCTTCGCCAAACAATCCGCTGGCTAATTCGCCCGATGCAACCGGTATGACTTCGTTGCCGAATGATCGTATCTTATCAAGG
Organism: Ferruginibacter sp.; assembly: GCA_039922055.1. Lineage (GTDB taxonomy): Bacteria > Bacteroidota > Bacteroidia > Chitinophagales > Chitinophagaceae > Ferruginibacter. The sequence continues at coordinate 37,939 of JBDSAP010000224.1, read as the reverse complement.
TTGTTTTTTGTAGAGGGATGCAACCACATATCTTCATCCATGGCTGGAGCTGTAACCACTTTGCAGGTTGCGGAAAGATATACGGCCATTAACAGGTTATCGCAAATTCCTGATGCCATTTTAGCAAGCGTATTGCAACTCAATGGAGCAATCAGCATAACATCTGCCCACCTGCCTAATAGTACATGATTTGCCCAGGAATTATTAGTGGCAAGGTCAGTTAATACCGGGTTTTTTGAGAGAGTAGATAACGTTAATGGTGACACAAAATCCCTTGCAGAATCAGTCATTATTATTTTCACTTCCGCACCAGCTTTAACCAATGATCGTACAAGTATAGCTGTCTTGTAAGCTGCTATGCTCCCGGTGATACCTAATAATATTTTTTTACCATTCAACATAAAAAAAACGACGGTTTGACCGTCGTTAAAAATATAACTTCTTATTTAAAAGTAAAGCTAATAATTATGAAATTAGCTAAACAAATCTTCCTCATTTTTACGGAAATAAACTTTGCCTTCCATGAATTCCTGGGAAGCTAACAAAGCGGGATTCGGCATACGCTCGTAAGCTTTAGATATTTCAATCTGCTCCTTGTTCTCATGAATTTCTTCAAGGCTATCGGTGTGGCTTGCAAACTCTTCCAGTTTGTTATGCAATTCTTCTTTGATAGTAATGTTGATCTGGTTGGCTCGTTTTGCAATAATGGCAATAGATTCATACAAGTTCCCCGTTTTCTCTTTGATGTCAAACAGATTTTTAGGCTCTACTACATTGCTCGTGCTAGAGCTTAGTTGTCGTCTTAATTTGCTCATTTTGTAATTCTTTAATATTATTTTGACTTAAATTATATAATTCCTTTGCTTCATTCAGATGGGTGCTTTCAGGAAATCTGTCCGCAAAATCCTGGTATTCGCTAACCACTTTTTCGAAACGCTCCACCTGCTTATCAACAATGCTCAATTTAGCGAACTTGTAGTATGACCGTAATACATTCAGCTTGTAACTATCGCCCGATTTGGATTCAGGATAATTATTTAACACGCTTGAATAAGCAAGAGCCGCGGCCCGGTAGTGTCCTACTTTATAGTATAAATCGGCTGCTCTCAACTCCTTTACCTCCAACCTTTCCCTGCATTTGTCAATTATTTCGGTGGCTTCAGCAATACGCGACGACCCCGGGTGTGTATTTATAAACGTTTGCATTACCCCAATTGATTTGGAGGTATTTGTTTGATCCAGGTCAACCTTTGGCACCTGTTTGTAAAAACATAGTGCGTGCATAAAATCTACCTCTTCAGCTTTTGCACTATTTGGAAAAACTTCCAGGAAGCCTTTGAAAAAATTCTCAGCGTCCCTATAATTCTTTAAATAATAGAAACAGTAGGCATCTTTGTAGTATAACTCTTCAAACTTATCCGTTCCCTTAAAAACAGGGTATAACTCCTCATAAAGAACTTGAGCCTGGCGATATTTTTTTTCTTCAAAATATTTATCGGCCATTATTAATTTATAATCTACGTCTTTGCTTTTCAGCACCTTGCTATACTTACCACAGGATGATAATGCAAGGGCAACGATAAAAACTACGGCAGATATTCTTAAAAATCTCATAGAAGGTGGCAAAATTAATGATTTTAAATCAAATATCTCCTCTAAATATAAGTTGTCAAAAAAGAAGCCGTTAAGATTTTGAGAATAATACCTCAATTAAGAAATCCGAAAGTTTATAGTTCTGACGTTTGCTTTGGCACTTAGCTTGAACTAGCTAAAAAAGCCCCACGGAATTTCCGCAGGGCTTTATTTTGAAAAAATCTGATAATTAGTTAGACTTAATATCGATGATGTTTGCATCGCCACCACCAATGTTCTTATCGGTTGTTATTCTATCTGCACTTACTCCTAAGGTTTCAACCAGGTAGTTTTTAACTGCATCTAGTTTTTTGTCAGCCGTTGATTGTTGGGCTTTTGAAGGGCCGGGATATGCCGTAATAGTTATAGTACAGTTCGGATTGTCCTTCAATTTAACAGCCACTGAAGACAGCATAGCCTTAACATCAGCACTTAATGAGGTGCCTTTCATTGAAAGACTTGGATAATCAGTAGGACAAGCGTTCATTGAATCCCTCCGGGTAGCCAACTCAGTACAGCAGGCCGGATCAGGACATTTTCCTACACCATCTGCATCCACCGGTTGACATTCTGTTGGAGTGATCAACTGCTTGTCTTTGCAATCGGGAACGCCATCACCATCTGTATCTTTTGTTACACCATGAGAATCAACCGGGCAGCCTGCTGGGGTATTAGGTTCTCTGTCTAATTGGTCGGTAACACCATCACCGTCTGTATCGTCAAGTACAGGTTTCGGTATTTTCATGTGCTTTGGATTGTTCAGTTCGCTATATGCATAATCCAATGGATTCAACCACCATAATGGTTCAACAGATTTAGCGCCGAGGTTGAAGTTTACTCCCAACGATAAATAATTGTAAGAATCAAAATCACGGGTTTGAACTGCGTCACCAACTGCGGCTTCTTGCCATTGTTGCCCATCTAAAAGGTCATCCTTCACAAATGTTTGCCTGTCTTCCAAGGCAATATTTATCCTTTTACTTAATTTAAAAGAGATACCGGCTAAGGCTGTACCGGATGGTTTCAAGGTATTGTCGCCAAGTTTAGGGCGACGATTTCCTGCATCTTCCGCTTCAGTTTCATAAGTATTGTCCATACCAGCTCTTAAGGCTTTTAGTACATCTTTCCTATTCTTATACACACCCGCTGCTGATTGTTGCGTGGCAAATAAAGCTCCGTACGAATTACCGCCTGCGTCCAACGCATTTACTTTCGCATTATACCAGGTAAAGCCGATACCCGCGCCTCCATAAATTAGCACACCATTTTTTTGTTTATGAAACCGAATATTGTTCAGTGTAATAATTCCTTGAAGTGATAAATCCTGGAGATGTGTCTTGTAGTTGTAGAAAATTCTTTGAGCATTTCCGCCGTTTGCAGTACCGCCCGGACCTTGGAAAAAAAGAGGGTTATACCCTTTACCTGCTGGTAAATTACCGGGTAAATTAGAACTATTATCGGAAGCTAACCAAGCTGGATTTTTAGCATAATTCTGTGATGAATTCCAGTTCATCCCTTTGGCTATGCCATTTAAGTATTGCAATCTTAAAGAAAATACATATCCCATAGCTTTTCTGATATGAAGTCCAAATCCCAACGTTGGAATTTTTGCCGAAACATCGCCGCTGATGGAAAGCGCACCACCGGATACGCCCACTTCCAGCATATTACGTGGTTTGGCTGGGAAGTTGTAAGTGTTATTCCAAAACTCATTTTGCTGAGGCATTGATTTAGCTGAAACAACCGAAGAGTCAAATACGCTATAACTCTCGTCCTGCTGAGCAAATGCAGTAGTGGTTGTGATAAGGGCCAATAGACCCAATATGATTTTGTACTTTTTGTTTGTCATAATTATTGTTTATTAAATTTCAGAATTTAGGAGGTTAATTAATCTACAAAATTATCCTTTGGTAACTATAAAACAAAGTTTTTTTGTTGTCTTATTCGTTGTAGGTGATTGTAATTCAAAACATTCGTCTCTAATGACGGATAATTATAACTAATAGCTGCACAGCTAAGAAATATTCAAAGTATTCATTTTTGACTATCTGTAAGACCTTTTTGAAATAATTACTTTGACGCCGTTGCATAGTGCATTATATTGCTTTTTTTTGCGAATGGACTTTGTAACGAATATTATTGGAGATGAATTAAAGACTTTTGAAAAAAAGTTCACAGATGCGGTAAAGAGCCAAACTCCGATGCTCGACCGGATTATGAAGTACATCATAAAACGAAAAGGAAAGCAACTCAGGCCGATGTTTGTGTTTCTAAGCGCAAAGTTGCATGGCCCCATTAATGAAACTACTTACCGTGCCGCCGCATTAGTAGAAATCCTACACACAGCAACCCTTGTTCATGATGATGTGGTAGATGAATCGATGGAAAGAAGGGGTTTTTTCTCCATTAACGCTTTATGGAAAAACAAAATAGCTGTGCTGGTAGGGGATTATTTGTTTTCGAAAGGGCTGTTGTTATCTACACAGAATAATGATTTTGAACACTTGCATATTTTATCAGAAGCGGTACGACAGATGAGTGAAGGGGAGCTGTTGCAAATGGAAAAGGCACGCAACCTTAACTTAAAAGAAGATGTTTACTTTGAGATCATCCGAAACAAGACGGCTTCTTTGCTTTCCTCCGCCTGTGCTGTCGGCGCCTGGAGCACCAGTAAGGACGAAAACATCACCAGTAAAATGAGATTGTTTGGTGAAAAGGTTGGGATAGCCTTCCAGATAAAAGATGACCTTTTTGATTATGGCAAAGAAGATATTGGGAAACCTACCGGCAACGATATCAAAGAAAAAAAATTAACGCTCCCCCTGATCTACACGCTGAATTCGGTAGATAGTGCCACAAAAAAAAAGCTGATCTACATCATAAAAAATGAAAACAGGCAACCCGAGAAAGTTAGAATGGTGATTGATACGGTAGTAAAAACGGGCGGCATTACCTACGCATCAGAAAAAATGAACTCGTACCGGGATGATGCCCTGACTATATTATACGAATTTCCCGACAATGAGGTAAGAAAAGCTTTGGAGGAATTAGTGCGATACACCACCGATAGAAAATATTAAACCCTAAACAACTTCTATTTGCACCGGGCTGTTAGCCTATAAACTACAATGGACAAACGCTGGAATATATTAGAAGCTGATGCAGACCAGGTGAGCGCCTTGCACCAGGCTCTTAATATTAATCACACGCTTTGCCGGATATTAGTGCAAAGAGGAATTGACGATTTTGAAAAGGCCCGATCTTTTTTTCGCCCCCAGCTTAATCATCTGCATGATCCGTACCTAATGAAGGATATGGATAAAGCAGTGACCCGTATCCAAACCGCCATCAATACCAAAGAAAGGATAATGGTGTTTGGCGATTATGATGTGGACGGCACTACTTCGGTTGCCTGCGTGTACCAATTTCTTTGTAAGATTTACGAAACAGATTCTATGGAATTTTATATTCCGCACCGTTACAGAGAAGGATATGGAGTAAGTAAACAGGGCATTGATCATGCAGCCAAAAATAATATTACGCTCATCATCTCGCTTGACTGCGGCATTAAGTCTGTGCATTTGATAGCTTACGCAAAAACGCTCGGAATCGATTTTATTGTTTGCGATCATCATCTTCCCGAATCAGTATTACCCGATGCCGTTGCAATCTTAAATACAAAGCAAAAAGATTGCAATTATCCATACAAGGAACTCTGTGGCTGTGGCGTTGGTTTCAAATTGATATCTGCCCTTGCAGATCAATTTGGAATAGATGAATCGCACTACTTTTGTTATCTCGAACTGGTGGCTACGGCTATTGCAGCAGACATTGTTCCCATGACTGGCGAAAACCGGGTAATGGCATATTATGGCCTTCACCAGATAAATACAGATCCCTGCCCCGGCATTGCAGCACTGATCAAATTGGGCGGAATTCAAAACAAACTTATTATCAATAATGTCGTTTTTATCATTGCTCCACGGGTAAATGCCGCCGGCCGGATGGACGATGCGAAAAAAGCGGTGCAGCTTTTTATTGAAAAAGATACAGTGAAAGCATTGGAATTTGCAGAAATGCTCCATACCGATAACAGCGATAGAAAAGAAGCCGATAGCAGTATAACAGAAGAAGCGCTTGCCTTAATAGGAAGCGATGAAATAGCGCTTACCCGAAAGTCAACGGTAGTTTACAAAGAACATTGGCACAAAGGCGTGGTTGGTATTGTGGCCAGCAGGTTGATAGAGAAATATTACAGACCTACAGTAGTGCTCACCAGGAGCGGTGATCTTGTGACTGGTAGCGCAAGAAGCGTAACCGGATTTAATTTATACGAAGCGGTACACGCCTGCCGTGAGCACCTCGTTGCTTACGGAGGACACTTTGCTGCTGCTGGTCTCTCCATGCTGCCCGAAAATGTAGAAGCCTTTACAAATAGGTTTGAACAAGAGGTAGCCGCAACAATACCGGATCATTCACTTATTCCGGAAATAATAATTGATGCGCCCATTACTTTTCCTGAGATCACGGACTCCTTATATAATATTATTTGCCAGATGGAACCTTTTGGTCCCGAAAATATGCGCCCCATTTTTATTGCAACCAATGTAACAGAAACGGGCTACTCAAAGATCGTAAAGGAGCAGCATGTTAGATTTGTACTGAAACAGTTTGAAAAAACCCTCATAGGAATCGGGTTTAACATGGTAGATAAATTTCATTTATTACAATTGAAACAACCCCTTGACATACTTTTTACCATTGATCAGAATGAATGGAATGGCGAAACATCGCTCCAGCTAAAAGTGATCGATGTGCGGATATCTGTACTGCTCTCATAATCCACAAAATCTACAAAGTTTCTTACTTGAAAATATTTTCTTTTATACAATACTTTTTTTACCTGGGCTTCAACTGGACATGGACAATCGCTGTTTATATAATTCGCCAGGAATATAAAGGTGAAAAGAAATATGGGCTGCGTACGACCGGCTCGGATGAATTAAAAAAGTTGAAAGCACAGGGAATGGATATCTCTCATGCTACGGTTTACATGCCCATCAATTATTTTCAACTGGAGGAAATGTTCGCTGTATTACCTCCCGATCCAAGAAACCATTTTTTAGATATTGGTTGTGGAAAAGGGCGGGCAGTTTGTGTTGCGGCACACTACGGTTACGGTAAAGTAACAGGTATCGACTTTTCAAAACAATTTTGCATAGAGGCTGGAGAAAATTTGCAACTAACAAAGGAAATAATTCCTTCTCTTGAATTTTCTGTTATTCATAATGATGCTGCGAATGTTGAGATACCCGCAGATGTAGATTGCATTTTCCTGTTCAATCCTTTTGATATGGTTATCATGAAAAGGGTGGTCGCAAATATTGAGAAAAGCCTTCAGCTTAATCCCCGAAACCTAAATGTTGCTTATTCAAATCCTTTGTATAAAAACCTGTTCTTCGAAAAAGAATTTAAAGAGGTTTATAACAAGAAGCAGATGAATTATCTTGAGTTATCTATATTAAATTTCCGGCGCCCATAACAGGCGCCGGAAACATTTTAATAAGATATTTAATCCTTTATTTATTCAGTAATAATCAAAGAAGGTTCCTTTTCAACATTCATTAATTCCACACTGCGATTAATAAAGTTGGTAAGATCATTTCCTTTCAACAGATCCTGTGATAATAATGCAAGGTCAGCTAAATTACGAACTTGCTTTTCTTGTTTTTCGGCGTCTGCTTCCGCAAGAATATGCTGGTAAATTTTATGGTTACCATTTACAGTTAATGTTACCTCATCTGGCATATTTGCGTAGAATGAAGCCATACCTCCGCCTACAGCACCCATGTCTTTCATTCTTCTCATCAATTCCGGGCGTGTAGCAACCACTGGTGGCACATCATTGCTTAATCCTTTGACTTCTACTGTAACATGCAGCGCAGTCTGTTGCTTTTCAAACAAGCCTTTTAGCTTTTCTGCATCATCTTTACTTAACACACTTTCAATATGGTCACTTTTATCAATCAGGTTATCTACTATATCTGAATCCACCCTGGTGAAGGAAAGCTTCTCCCATTTCATTTCCATATTATTGATAAATGCCGAATCGACAAGCGTCTCCATTTTTACTACCTTATATCCTTTGCTGTTGCAAGCCTGGATAAATGCATCCTGCTGCACAGGGTTGGTGGTATATAAAATAACATGCTTGCCATCCTTATTTTTTTGCAGGGTTTCTGTTGCCATTTTATACTCATCCAATGTATAAAACTTGTTTTCACCAACCACTTCAAAAATGTTGAACTTGTTTGCTTTTTCAAGAAACTTGTCGTCCGTCATCATGCCGTATTTTACAAACAGGCCGAGACTTTCCCATTTTTCTTCAAATGCTGTACGATCATTCTTAAAAATTTCTTCCAGCTTGTCAGCAACCTTTTTTGTGATATGGGAATTGATCTTGCGAACATTTGGATCGCCCTGTAAATAACTACGACTAACATTTAAAGGAATGTCAGGCGAATCAAGGACACCTTGCAAAAGCATCAGGAATTCAGGAACAATATCCTTTACTTCATCCGTTACAAAAACCTGGTTGCTGTATAATTGAATCTTGTCTTTTTGTATTTCATAAGATTGCTTGATCTTGGGAAAATACAATATACCAGTAAGGTTAAATGGATAGTCAACATTTAAATGTATCCAGAATAAAGGCGCCTCATTAAACGGATATAATTCCTTATAAAAATTTTGGTAATCTTCAGTTGTAAGTTCCGATGGCTTACGAGTCCAACCAGGGTTTGTGTTGTTGATCTGTTTGTCTTCAAACTTAATGGGAACCGGCAAAAAGCGACAGAATTTTTCCAAAATAGTTCTTACCCGGCCTTCTTCTAAAAACTCAAGACTTTCTTCATTCAAATGCAACACGATATCAGTTCCTCTTTCTGCTTTTTCTGTTTCTTCCAACAAAAACTCAGGACTGCCATCACACTCCCATCGTACGGCCTTTGCACCTTCCTTATAAGATTTGGTGATCACTTCCACTTTTTCGCTCACCATGAATGAAGAATAAAAGCCTAATCCAAAATGGCCGATGATATTATTTTCATTTTGACCTTTATATTTATCCAAAAATTCTTCAGCGCCACTGAATGCAACCTGGTTAAGGTATTTATCTACTTCTTCTTCCGTCATTCCGATACCCTTATCAGAAATAGTAAGCGTTTTCTTCTCCTTATCAATTTTTATTTCGACGCTTAAATCACCCAATTCGCCCTTTGCTTCACCCAGTGAAGAAAGTGTTTTTACTTTTTGAGTGGCATCAACTGCATTACTTACCAATTCCCTAACAAAAATGTCATGTTCACTGTACAGGAACTTTTTAATAATGGGGAAAATATTTTCTGTTTGAACCCGGATGTTTCCTTTTTGCATAAATATTTTTTTTGTGTACCACGCAAACAGAATACCAAACGTGCTTTGCTGTCAGCTTGACATTTAGTTATTTATTTTAATTCTGACTTATAATGTTACCGGCGCCGCTCGAATGTTGTTCTACCTGGGCCCCTCCCTTATAGTGGATATTACCTGCACCACTGGCATTTGCTTTCAGCCTCACACTGGCATGTACCCAGGCATTGCCCGCCCCTGATACCCGTATGTCTGCCGTTTCCGTTTGCAAGTCGCCTGTTTTAAGATTGCCACTTCCGCTTACTTTGGCAGTATAATTCCGGGTTCTGCCGCCCATGCTTATGTTTCCAGCGCCGCTAATCTCAGCATCAATTTCAGGCGCATCGGCAATCCCACTGATACTACCGGCTCCAGATACATCAAATGATATTTTATTTGGGCTCCTCAATGTTTCCTTAATCTTTATATCGGATGCTCCGGAACTTTTTACCGAGTTAATTTCAGGCGCTGTCACGTACACTTTAAAGTGAGCATTGTTAAAATTCACGTTTTCTTTTATGTTTATCCTTAACACACCTCCTCTTACTTCAGTTTCAATATACCCGATTACATTATCGTCCGCCTCTACTTCCACTTCCCTGGTTGCACCATTTTTTACCTCCACTTCAAATGCGCCACCTGCCGATACCCCACTAAAATCGCCTGTCTGTCTTTTTTCTTTTACAATATTGCCGCTTCCATGTATTTGCCTGCAGGAAGCAAGCATAAATAAGGCAATTGCAAAAAATAATAATTGTTTCATGGTTAAATATTTTTGTAAAGATTTATATAAAATTCTGCTTTGCAAACCTTTAACAGAATTATTCTGATAATCTTCCACTGATGGTTTCATCTCCTTGTGGCAGCTTTTCCGAAATGTTTTTGAATGGTATTATTTACCTTCGCAGCATCATGACGGAAAAAATTCTAATCCTTGATTTCGGATCTCAATACACACAGTTAATAGCAAGAGCGGTCAGAGAAGCCAATGTTTATTGCGAAATAATACCTTATCATAAAGAAATTGCTTTTACCCCGGAGCTAAAGGGAATTATCCTCTCCGGTTCTCCGTTTTCAGTAAATGAATTGAATGCACCAACAGTAGATTTAAAGGTAATGGCCGAACAGATCCCGGTTTTGGGTCTGTGCTACGGCGCACAACTAACCGCGAAACTTTTTGGCGGAAGGGTTGACAAAAGTGAAAAAAGAGAATACGGCAGAGCCAAACTTGAAAAGATAAAAGAGGATACGCTGCTACAAGGTGTTTCATCTCAATCGCAGGTTTGGATGAGCCATAGCGACACAATAAAAGAACTTCCCGAAGGATTTGAAATACTTGGCACTACGGAAACCATCCCCGTTGCTGCGTTCAAGCGCACCAACAACGAAGGAAAAGATCTGTACGGCCTTCAATTTCATCCCGAAGTATATCATTCCACCGAAGGAAAAACAATCCTACGCAATTTCCTCATGAATATTTGTAAGTGTTCGCAGGATTGGACTCCGGCACATTTTATCAGCGATACCGTGGCTGCTTTAAAAGAAAAGATCGGCGACAAAAGGGTGATCATGGCCCTGAGTGGCGGCGTTGACAGTACAGTGGCGGCCACCCTTATACACAAAGCATGCGGCGATAATTTATTTGGCATTTTTGTAGACAATGGCGTTTTGCGAAAAGGAGAATTTGAGCAGGTGCTTGAAACCTATGCAAGCCTCGGGCTAAATGTGAAAGGAGTAGATGCTAAAGAGCATTTTTACACAAAACTTGCCGGCAAAGTAGATCCCGAAGAAAAGCGGAAAGTAATAGGCGGGTGTTTTATAGAGATCTTTGACCAGGAGGCGCATCGCATCGAAAATATTGATTTCCTCGGCCAGGGCACTATTTACCCGGATGTAATTGAATCTGCTGCGGTTCACGGGCCATCGGTAACTATAAAGTCGCATCACAATGTGGGTGGACTACCGGACACCATGAAATTATCATTGATAGAACCATTGCGTTCACTTTTTAAAGACGAAGTAAGAAAAGTTGGCCTGGAGTTAGGCATACCGCACGACATGTTGTACAGGCATCCGTTTCCCGGGCCGGGACTTGGTATTCGAATCCTTGGCGAAGTGACAGAGGAAAAGGTACGATTGTTGCAAGAAGCTGATGCGATTTATACAAGCGGGCTAAAAAAAGCCAATTTGTATTCTACGGTTTGGCAGGCCGGCACGATTTTATTACCTGTAAAGAGCGTTGGGGTGATGGGCGACGAGCGAACCTATGAATTTACAGTCGCACTTAGGGCGGTAACTTCAGTGGATGGTATGACCGCCGATTGGGCGCATTTGCCTTACGAGTTTCTTGCGGATGTTTCGAGTGAAATAATTAATAATGTAAGAGGCATTAACAGGGTAGTTTATGATATCAGCAGCAAGCCACCTGCCACCATAGAATGGGAATGATCAATAAATTATAATTTTTAATACACCCAGCTCAATTAATATTGTTAATAGAAATATGAGACTTCGTTTATTGCCAGTTTTACTTATCGTTATTACCCTTTTTTCTTTTCAAAAGGCCGTAGCCCAGGATTCATTGCCGCCGGTAAAGACCTATAGAATCGGCATTTTTGCCCCTTTATACATAGACTCAGTTTTTAATGCGGAAGGCAAGTTTCGTTTCAAACAAGGCATGCCCAAATTTGTAATGCCCGGACTCGATTTTGTTAACGGGGCACAAATAGCACTCGATTCGATGCAGCTTCCTCCGGACAACTATATAAATGCCTCTATATATGATACCAAATCATACAAAACACCCGTTGACAAACTGATCAAAACCCATCAATTGGATAGCCTTGATCTTATTATTGGTTCGGTTAAAGATGCTGAGTACAGACAACTGGCTGATCTTGCACTAAAGAAAAATATTCCATTTATTTCCACTACTTATCCCAATGATGGAGGCATCACCGCAAACCCGTTTTTAGTTATAATAAATTCTACGCTGAAAGCCCATTGCGAAGCCATTTACAGTTTCATTTTACAAAATTACGGAACGGATAAAGTTTTGTTGGTGAGGAAAAAAGGCCAGCAGGAAGACAAGATTGTATCTTATTTTAAAATGATGAATGAGCCTGATCACAAGCCTTTGATCAATATTCAAACAATTAATATTGACAGTTCATTTTCATCAGATGTGCTACGAAAGAAATTAGATACCAGCCGGCAGACGATCATCGTCGGCGCTTCGCTTGACGAAAATTTTGCCACAGATCTTACGTCGGCCTGCTTTGGTCTGCGGGAAAACTATACCATTACATTATTGGGAATGCCTAATTGGGATAATTTTAAAAGCCTGCTAAAAAAAGACCAATTCGAAGATTTTCCCTTCTACTTTACAACACCTTACTTTAATAACAAATGGGATGACTATAGTAAGGTAGTCATAAATGGATATGCAAAAAAACACAAGGGTATACCAAATGATATGGTATTTAAAGGTTTCGAATCTACCCATCTTTTTACCAGTTTGTTAATGGCTTATCCCCAGGATATAATGAATCACCTGAACGATAAACAGTTTAAGGTTTTTTCTGATTATAATTTCCGCCCCGTAATGCTTAAGAAGGAAAATTTAATACCTGACTACTTCGAGAATAAGCATGTCTACTTCATCCGCATCTTAAACGGCGTTGTCTCGAAAGCCTGGTAAAACTCCCGGTCTTTTTCCACTTCTAAATTGATCAGCCTGGTTGCTGGCAACTATCTCTTATCGCGATATAAATAAGGCTGAACATTTGCCAAACTTCATTTGTAATCAATGGAGAATAATTTGAGGCGCCTTTTAATTTGATAAGCACATCATTTCTGTTCGGCATAGATTTAGTCAATATAAATTATCCGAAAGTTATTGTAGAACCAAAACAATAATGAATCACTGTATTAATATTTAAAATGCCATTAATAGAGTTTACAGATAAGGGTCTATTCTGCCGGCAAGGCGATTTTTATATCGATCCCTGGCAACCTGTAGACAGAGCCGTCATCACCCATGCGCACAGTGATCATGCGCACGCTGGCAGCAAATATTACCTGTGTCATCATTTAACCAGGCCGCTGCTGCAACTCAGGTTGGGAGATAATAATTATGAGAGCCTCGACTGGAACGAACCGGTCCACATGAACGGCGTAAAAGTTTCATTGCATCCAGCAGGGCACATTATTGGCTCCGCACAAATACGGGTAGAATATAAGGATGAGGTGTGGGTAGCAAGTGGCGACTATAAAACGGAAGATGATGGAATAAGCGGCGCATTTGAGCCCGTGCGGTGCAACACTTTTATCAGCGAATCAACTTTCGGCCTGCCCATTTACAAATGGAAAAAACAACATGAAATTTTTGCAGATATAAAGGAATGGGTAACGCAAAATAATGCAGCGCTGAAAACAAGTGTATTGATCGCATACAGTTTGGGTAAGGCACAAAGAGTATTGCAGCCACTTGCAGAAACAGGTTTGCCCATTTACGCTCATGGAGCCGTATGGAATGTACACCAGGCATTGGTTAACAGCGGATGGAATTTACCGGCAGTAAAAAGAGTAGAGGCTGACACACCAAAAGAATTGATGCAGGGGAATATTGTGATTGCTCCGCCGAGCGCTGATGGCTCTCCCTGGATGAAAAGATTTTATCCATACAGCGTCGGAGTTTGCAGCGGATGGATGCAGGTAAGAGGCAATGCAAGAAGACGAAATACAGATGCCGGCTTCGCATTGAGCGACCATGCAGATTGGGATGGACTACTACAAGCTGTGAAGGCAACAGGCGCTCAACGGGTTTATACTACACATGGCTTTCAATCTGCATTCAGCCGTTATTTGAATGAGCATGGAATTGAATCAGCCGAAGTAAAAACGGCTTTTGGCCAGGAAGATGAGGAAGCAGTTATTGAAGAAACAAAACAAGCGGATTAATGGAGCAATTTGCAACTTTAGTGAATGTATTAGGCACCAGCACAAAAACAAATGATAAGCTGGAGGCGTTGCAAAATTATTTTGCAGCAGCTCCCGGCAAAGATAAAATTTGGGTGATCGCCATCTTCAGCGGCAGAAGACCAAAGCGCATCGTTAATTCCACGTTGCTACAAACTTGGTGCATAGAAATCACGGGCCTTGAACCCTGGCTTTTCGAAGAATGCTACCATACCGTTGGCGACCTCGGTGAAACCATTGCGTTGTTATTGCCGGAGCCCGGTCCTGAAATTGTACGGGAAGAACAAACACTTTCTTACTATCTCGAAACTTTTATCCGAATTGAGAAAGAAGATGAAGCCGTAAAAAAGAAATTTATTATAGATAGCTGGAAGCAATTAAACCGCAACGAAAAATTTGTTTTCAATAAACTTATCACCGGCAACTTTCGAATAGGTGTGTCGCAAACGATGATGGTAAATGCACTTTCAAAAACAGTGCAGGTTGCATCTTCCGTAATTGCCCACCGCATCAGTGGAAATTGGGATCCCGTTACCACGATTTTTGAAACGCTTCTCAACGAACAGCACAGCGATAATATTGATCATTCAAAGCCCTACCCTTTCTACCTTGCGTATGCCGTGGAAGATGATTTGGCAAATCTTGGCGACATTAATGAATGGCAGGCGGAATGGAAATGGGATGGCATTCGTGGACAGATCATCAGGCGCAATAACGAACTTTTTGTATGGAGCCGTGGCGAAGAATTGATGACAGAAAAGTTCCCGGAGTATAAAGGTTTTGAAGATAAACTGCCGGATGGAGTAGCGATAGATGGCGAGATCATCAGCCTTGCTGTACCAGCAGACACTGGTGTTTTCAAGCCGCTTCCTTTTGCAGCATTGCAAACCCGGATCGGCAGAAAGAACATCACAAAAAAGCAACTAACGGAAGCGCCTGTGGGCTTTATCGCTTACGATTTGCTGGAATATAATGGAAACGACATTCGCAACGAACCGTTGCAGCAACGACGCATTTTACTCGAAGAAATTATTGGGAATATCAGCCATCCTTCGGTGCACATTTCTCCGGTGATCAATGCAAAAAGTTGGGAGGAGTTAAGAGAAGTTCGAAGCAAGTCAAGAGATATTGGCAGCGAAGGAATAATGCTGAAAAGAAAAAATTCCATTTACCAGGTTGGCCGCAAAAGAGGCGACTGGTGGAAATGGAAGATCGATCCATTAACGATCGATGCGGTGATGATCTATGCGGCGAAAGGTCACGGCCGGAGAAGCAATCTTTATACAGATTACACTTTTGCAGTAAGGGATGGCGATAAGCTGGTAAGCTTTACAAAAGCATACAGCGGCTTAACAGATAAAGAGTTTGCACAGGTTGATGCATTTGTAAAAAGAAACTCTATTGAGAAATTTGGTCCTGTAAGAACTGTAAAACCAGAGCTCGTTTTTGAGATCGCATTCGAAGGTATTGCGGCAAGTAATCGCCATAAAAGCGGTGTAGCGCTGAGGTTTCCGAGAATGAGCAGGTGGCGGCAGGATAAAAAACCGGAGGACATCAACACGTTGGATGATCTTAAAGAATTATTAAATACTTACAATCAAATATCGAAGGAAGAATAATATAAATGCTAATGTTAGTTTATCAAGTGTTAAAAATTTTCAGGTAAGTTAAAGTATAGTTTTTTTGAACCCGGCATTAGTACCTTGTGGCGTCATCGTTGTGTCACAGTACGTTCATCAGTTGTGCTGCTATTTAGCTTTTTCCGCAACATAATACATAAAATTTAAATTTCATTTACAAGTTATACTTAGCAAAGGGAAAAAAGTGAGGGCATTTTATAATAAGGTAATAAGGTTTTTTTTATGGGAAATTTCTATTTCTACTAAGGTTAATTCGCATAATTCATAAAAATTTTATAACCTTATTACCTTAGTAGAAATTATGTTGAAATATACCCCTAACCTTATTTCCCTATTTTTCAATATCACTAATTTATCCCTAGCGGGCTATAAATGTAATATGTTGAATTTTTACAGCGCTGATTTTAATAGAATTTTGCATATCAGAAAAAAGGAAAACAAGAAAGGGGTCGATCGATAATACAAAACCCTATTTTAATTAAATTGAACCATGAAGAAATTAATAGTTTTATTTTTCATAACAACAATATGCTTCGCATTCATAAACCTTGGCGATAAACTTCAAGAGGATGAACCCGTGTATATTCCGGCAGGCAAGCAAAGGGATGGAGATGCAAAGAAGGGATTCCAGTACCTCATTACCGGTGATTATCTTAAGAGCGGCATTCCCTATTCGTTATTTATTCTCGGGACAGGAAAAGACACCACCAACTATTTAAACCGGCAGGGAAATAACAAAGACCTGGCGCATGATTTTACCGCAGTAAAAGCGCCCAATGGCGAGATGGTGGTTGCGCCAAATTGCTTGCAATGCCATGCCCAAGTATTTGATGGAAAGCTGATTGTTGGCCTCGGTAATTCTCTCAGCGATTTTACATTCAACAGGGAGAGATCAGCATTATTTGCAGAAAGATTTTTAAAGAACCTCACCGGGGAGCAGGCAAAAAAATATGACGCTGCAAAAAGTTTTATCACATCGGTCAAAACAATTTCTCCACGGCTGATCGTGCCGGTAAAAGGCGTGAATGCTGCGGATGGATTGGCTTACTTGCTGGTCTCCTATCGGGATCCACAAACTTTAAAATGGAGCGATACAAATTTACTCCCACTACCAACTGAAATAGTTCCAACTGATGTACCTGCGTGGTGGCTGTTAAAAAAGAAGCATGCCATGTTTTACAATGGATTTGGGAGAGGTGATTTTGGCCGTTTTTTAATGGCTTCGAACTTACTAACGGTAACCGATAGTTCAGAAGCTAAAGAAGTAGATAAACATTTTAATGATGTACTCGCTTATATCAATTCCATTATGCCACCCAAATATCCTAAGCCTATTAACGAGCAATTAGCCGCAAAGGGAAAAGATATTTTTAAAACGACTTGCTCTGTTTGTCATGGCACTTATGGACCAGATGGAAAGTATCCCAACCTTCTGATACCAGCAAGCATCATTCAAACCGATTCTTTGTTGTACACCTCTAATTATTCTAATCCTCAATTTGTGGATTGGTTTAATAAAAGCTGGTTCACAACCGGTGATCACCCGGCGCAGTTGATTCCTTTCAAAGGATATATTGCTCCACCACTGGATGGCGTTTGGATCACCGCTCCTTATATGCACAATGGATCGGTGCCTAATTTGGAAACAATGCTGAACAGTAAAGCAAGGCCAAAATTCTGGCAAAGAAGTTTCTCCAGTCCTTCGTATAATTATGAAATCCCCGGATGGAATTATGAAACAAAAGACGCGGCAACTACCAATGAAGTGTACAACACTACATTAAAAGGATATGGAAACTACGGGCATGAATTTGGCGACAAATTATCTGGCGGTGAAAGAAAAGCTGTGATTGAATATTTAAAAACATTGTAGATAATAAACTGGAGTGAGTGAGTGCTTAAGCGTATTTTTTAGAAGCAAAACCTCTTCGAAATTTTCCGTAAGAGGTGAAACAAAAACGTTTATGCATCGTATTCACTTCGCTCCACATAGCTGCAAATGTACACGAGTGCGACGCCAATGAAGCTTAATAACGAACTGAAGCCCGGTCAACAAATTTATAAACCGACATGCGCATAATTACTTATTTCATCACATCAAGCCTTTGAAATTAAAATCGACAAAAGGATATTCCATCATTGATGCATGGCTTGCAGAGAAAGGTCAGCATCCGTTTTTATTTCAGCAACAAACCTGGCAGCATATCATCAATAATGAAAGCGGCCTGGTAAATGCACCCACGGGTTGCGGAAAAACATTTTCTGTTTTTTTGGGCGCCGTTATTGATTTTATAAATCATAATCCTACAAACTATTCCACCAAAAATAAGAACGGCCTGCAATTGATATGGATAACACCTCTGCGTGCGTTAGCCAAAGATATTGGGCGTGCGATGGAACAGGTGATCGAAGAACTTGGAATGAAATGGCGCATCGGAATTCGCAATGGCGATACCCCTGTAGGTGAACGCAAGAAGCAAATGACACAAATGCCGGAAGTGCTGATCATTACTCCTGAGAGCCTTCATTTATTGCTGGCGCAGAAAAATTACCCGGCGGTTTTCAGATCGCTAAAAATAATTGCTGTTGATGAATGGCACGAATTAATGGGCGGCAAAAGAGGTGTTCAGGTGGAGCTCGCCATTTCAAGAATCGTTCATGTAAAGAAAAAACAAGCAATTGATGAAAGCAATTTAGAACTGGCTAATAAAATAACAGAAACGTCAACACTTGTACAGCACAGTTCAAATCCAGGTCCTGTACTTTCCAATACATTGCCACAAAAAAAAAGAGCGACGAAAAAGGTTGCAACCACCATAGTTACAACTGAACACAGCGACCTTTCCATTTGGGGTATATCCGCAACGATCGGCAATATTGAACAGGCAAAAGATGTACTGCTTTCTTCTATTTCGGCATTTATGGAAAGTAAGGGGCTTAAAGCTGTTATTGTAAAAGCTGAAATAAAAAAGAACATTGACATTGAATCCATATTTCCTGATGAAATAGAAAGATATCCCTGGGCCGGTCACTTGGGCATTAAGCTGGTTCATAAAGTAATTCCGATTATTAACGAAAATAAGACCACCCTTATTTTTATCAATACACGTGGAATGAGTGAACTCTGGTACCAGGCATTACTTACCGCGGCACCAGATCTTGCAGGCGCTATTGCACTGCATCATGGAAGTATTGAACAGGAACTAAGGCTTTGGGTGGAAGATAATTTGCACACCGGAAAACTGAAAGCAGTTGTATGCACTGCAAGCCTCGACCTTGGCGTTGATTTTCGGCCAGTCGATACCGTTATACAGGTGGGCTCGCCGAAAGGAGTAGCACGTTTTTTACAACGGGCAGGCCGAAGCGGTCACCAACCAGATGCTACCAGTAAAATTTATTTTTTACCAACACATTCATTGGAGCTGGTAGAAGCCGCCGCATTAAAAAAGGGGATCGAAGAAAATTACATTGAAAGCAAGGAACCGATGATGCTTTGTTTTGATGTGCTGCTCCAATATCTCTGCACCCTTGCAATTTCGGATGGATTTGTTCCGGAAGAAATTATTAAAGAGATAAGATCCACCTATTCGTTTAGTGACATTACCGATGCAGAGTGGCTGGATGCGCTTTTCTTTCTAACCCAGGGTGGCAAAGCATTACAGCAATACGATGAATACAAAAAAGTAGAGATCATTGACGGGATATACCGTATTGTAAACCGACGAATCGCCATGAGGCACCGGATGCATATTGGTACCATTGTAAGCGATGCTATGCTCAAAGTGAAATTTTTAAGTGGCGGTTATATTGGTGTGATCGAAGAATATTTTATCTCCCGCCTGAAGGCCGGTGATGTATTTACACTGGCAGGAAGGAATCTCGAATTTGTGATGATAAAAGATATGACGGTGCTTGTAAGAAAGTCGAATGCAAAGAAATCGCTTGTGCCTAGTTGGATGGGTGGAAGAATGTCATTGTCAGCAAACCTTGGGCAAAAACTAAGAGAGGTGTTGTCCCCTACCCCTAAGGCTGCATGGAAAGAAATTGAAGTGCTGGCCCCGCTTTTAAAATTACAATCAGCTTTGTCGAATATCCCCCGGGAGAATGAATTGTTGATCGAACATCATGAAACAAAAGAGGGCTTTCATGTATTGGTGTATCCGTTTGAAGGCCGCCTTGTAAACGAAGCTATGGCAGCTTTGATCGCTTACCGCATCAGTGCCAATACACCCATCACCTTTTCAATAGCCATGAATGATTATGGTTTTGAACTGTTGAGCGATCAACCGATTCCTATAGATGATACCAACGCCTATGAACTTTTTACAGCAGACAATTTATTGACCGACATTCAGAAAAGTGTAAACTCAACAGAGATGGCCCGGCGAAAATTCAGGGATATTGCAGTAATTGGCGGTCTCATTTTCCAGGGAATGCCTGGGGAGCAAGTAAAGGCAAGGCACCTGCAAAGCAGCGCCGGTTTGTTGTTCAATGTTTTCAGTGAGTATGAACCTAATAACCTTTTACTTAGACAATCATACAGGGAAGTGCTCGATCAGCAGATGGAGGAAGTACGGTTAAGAAATGCATTGAACCGTATACAAGCGGGTAATATTATTATCAATTTTCCTAAAAAGCTTACGCCATTTTCTTTTCCAATAATAGTTGATGGTTTGAGCAGGAATAATCTGTCGTCAGAAAAACTGGAAGATAGGATCAGGCGCATGCAAGCGCAAATGGAGAAATAACGGACAGCGTAGAAAATTAGTTTGCCAGAAATTTTCGCTGCATAGTATATAAGGTAATAAATATCAAAGGAATGCCGACGGGCAGCAACACGCTAAGAACGTTTGTAAATTGCGAGGTACCCAGTATGATGAGCCCTCCAATAACCGGTAAAATTTCGCCGGCAACGTATAACCAGTATCCATCTTTTTTTAATTTACGCATCCATATAGCGCCCAATACACAAAGAAAAATGCCGATGAAATAAATGATCATTATTGGAACAATATTCTCCTGTGCCGATTCGATCGCTGTTCGCCCATGTTCTATGTCAGCAAGTTCTGTGGCAGAAATATCTTCGTTTGTTGTGGCTTTATCCATCATTTCGATGGAAAATTTGTAGAACATTGGTAAACAAGCTGTAAAGATCAAGCCAAAAACGCAACCGATATATGTAAGTATGGTAAGTGTGTTTATGCCGGATGGTAATTTTTGTTTTCCCCCTTCTGTTTGGTCAAGCGATCGCGAAATTGGCATACGTTATTTTTTAACTAAAGTAATTACTTAATTTTTTATTGCAAAATCAATCTTAACCAGTTTGTAGGTTATCCATTCTATCTTCGCAGCTCATGCAAACCATCATTCAACATACCATATTAAATAACAATTTTTTGCTATCCGCTGAACGTTGCATTTATTGGCAGGAACAAAGAATTCTGATACTCTCCGATCTTCATTTGGGTAAGACGGGACACTTTAGAAAATCGGGTATAGCAGTACCTCAAGGCGTCTTTAAAGAAGATATGCAACGGCTCGTTACTCAAATACAATTGTTTAAGCCTGCCGGGCTGATTGTTATTGGTGATATGTTTCATAGCCATGGTAATAAAGAGCATGATTTTTTTGTTAAGTGGCGAAATGATTTTCCGATGCTTTCCATTCAACTGGTAAAAGGTAACCACGATATTTTGCATAAGGACTGGTACTATGAGGCAGGCATCGAACTCAGCAATTGCGAGCTGACAATTGGCAGGTTTGCCTTTGTACACGACTTCACGGATTGCAAAGTACCCGATGAAGGTTATATTTTTAGTGGCCATATTCACCCGGGAATCAGTATGCATGGACTGGCAAAACAATCGCTCCAGTTTCCCTGTTTTTATTTTGGGGAACAATATGCGGTTTTACCAGCATTCAGCAGATTTACCGGCATGTACAGCATTAAACCAAAAGCTGGCGAAACTGTTTATGCCCTGGTGAATTCAAATCCGCTACAGGGAGAATTAGGCGGCATAATGAAAGTATAACAATGGCCCACGAATTAAAGATCGCATATGCACCGATATATGCACACCCGCTTCCGGAAGATCACCGTTTTCCAATGCTGAAATATGAGCTGATACCTGAACAACTATTGTATGAAGGAAGCATTAGTCCTGTGAATATCTTTTCACCACAGCCATGTACAGACGAAGTTATTTTATGGACACATGATGCTACTTATTTTGATAAATTGAAGACCCAGCAACTCTCTGCAAAAGAGCAAAGACATATCGGTTTTCCGCAATCACCGGAACTTACATTGCGTGAACTCATTATTACACAGGGCACAATAGATTGCTGTTTGTTTGCACTTGAAATGGGTGTTGCACTAAACGTAGCGGGTGGCACACATCATGCTTTTGCCGATAGAGGTGAAGGCTTTTGCCTGTTAAACGATATGTCCGTCGCTTCCAATTACCTATTAAGGAAAAATATTTGCAAAAAGATACTCATCATCGATCTCGACGTGCACCAGGGAAATGGCACAGCAAAAATTTTTGAAAATGATGCAAGGGTTTTTACTTTCAGCATGCATGGAGTACATAACTACCCGTTTCATAAAGAAAAGAGTGACCTGGATATCCCTTTGAAAGATGGCACGGGCGATGAAACTTATCTTTCTATTTTAAAGGAAACATTACCCCGTCTTATTGAAGAAGTTAAACCTGAATTTGCTTTCTTTTTATCGGGTGTAGATATACTGCATACAGATAAATACGGTAAACTAAAAGTAACAATCAGTGGTTGTAAAAAAAGGGATGAAATGGTATTTGAAATTTTAAAGAAACATCATATTCCCTGTGCAGTATCGATGGGCGGCGGGTATAGCGCAGATATAAAAATTATAACAGAAGCGCATTGCAACACATTCCGGGTGGCAAAGGATATCTATGGTCTGTGATCAAAGGCTCCGCTCGTCTAAGGTTGGATCAGATTACATCGACTCATAATCTTCGCCTTTTCAATTCTCTTTTTATCAAACTTAATTCTCTGCCGGTTTGCCCGCTCACCGAGCTATTTTCCTGAGCCCTGCGCATGAGGTATGGGATCACATCTTTTATCGGACCAAACGGGAGGTATTTACTTACGGAGCACCCTGCCTTTGCAAGATTAAAAGTAATATTATCACTCATGCCATATAGCTGTGAGAAATGTACATGTGGGTGATCATGTGGTAAACCTTTCGCATCGAGCAATTCGGTTGTATATAAATTGCTATATTCATTATGCGAGGCAACAATTACAGCCACTTTATCGAGGTGCTCAATGCAAAATTCTATTGCCGCATTGTAGTCTTTATCACAGGTTTCTTTATCGGGTTGAATTGGCGATGGGTAATTCATTTCGCCTGCCCTTTTTCTTTCCTTATCCATGTATGCGCCTCTCACCAGCTTTGCTCCCAGTATAAAATCTCTTTCAGCAGCGGCTTCATACATTGCCTTTAAAAACTTTAACCGGTCCGTTCTATAAAGCTGTAATGTGTTATAAACTACTTTACGGCCTTTGTTAAAAGTATCCATCATTAGGATGGTTAATGCATCCACGGGATCTTGTATCCATGTTTCTTCTGCATCTACCAATACCGCTATCTTTTTCGCGTTTGCACATTCGCAGATACGCAGCATCCGGACCCTAACCCGGTGCCATTCTTCCTTTTCCATTTCAGTCAGTTGATCGAGCGCTTTCAGGTATCGTTTCATCAATGTCCCTTCCGCTTTATTCATCAACTCATCTATCTTTTCCAGCAAAGCAAACCTGGAGAAACCAGTTACTTTGATACTCATAAAAGGAATATTAGGTTGTGAAGCTGCGTAATTAATTACCCGAATGAATTCATCCGTGGAATGATCAAAACCTGGCTCGCCATCGTCGCCACCTTCAACACCGTAGTCAAGGATCGCCTGCACATTATATTCACCTAATTTTTTTGCCACAACAGAAGTTTCCTGCAACGTTTCCCCGCCCACAAACTGGCTAAAAATTGTTTTACGAATAACATAGCTTGTAAATGGTAATTTCCATTTTATCGCCAGCGGCATAATTTTTAATCCAACCTTTACCAGCCAGGGTTTTCCCATGGTCGAAAATAAAAAATGGGCCTTTTTAAGATCAGCATTTTTTTTATAAGCAAACGCATATTCCGTATTGTCGAACGAGATGGCGGTGTGTGCACTCATATTATAAATTCGTAGGCCGAAATTCGAACAACAGCGATGAACCACCAAATAAAACAGCAACGTTTATTAAATATGGGTAAACCTGTGACCACTGATTCTTAAGGGCAGGCGCAATTCACATTATCTTTGCTCAAACTATTTGCATGGAAAAAAAAGCGAGTGAATCTTTAGTAATAATGACGGAATTAGTGCTGCCAAATGATACCAATACTTTTGGCAACCTGATGGGGGGCCGGCTAATGTATTGGATGGATATTGCCTCGGCGCTCGCAGCTATGAAGCACTGCGGTTCACCGGTGGTAACAGCCTCCGTAGACAATATTTCATTTGATAATCCGATCAGGCTTGGGAATGTTGTACACATAGAGGCAAAGGTTTCGAGGGCATTTAACAGCAGCATGGAAGTACACCTTAAAGTTTGGGGCGAAGATGCACTCCAACAGTATAAATACAAAAGTAACGAGGCTTACTTTACGTTTGTAGCATTGGATCCCGACAGTAAACCTAAGTCGGTAAATAAACTGATCGCGGAGACCGACGAAGAGAAGGAGTTATTTGCCGGAGCACTAAGAAGAAGACAATTAAGATTGATACTTGGCGGAAAAATGAAGGCTGCCGAAGCCGATGAATTGAAGGCGCTATTTGCCCTATAATACCAGGCTAAAAAAGCTAGTTATGTGGGCTGAAAATATAATGTATCTCTGCCGATCCCGGCATGGAATTCGCTGATTTTAAAAAGTTTTTTAACACTAAAACTTTTTAACTATATGAAAAAGACAATGTTCTCAAAAGCATTCTTCCTGGCACTCGCCGCAATGTCCATGACTTCAGTTCTTTGGGCACAAGGCGATAAAGCCAGCCGGCCAAGTCCGCCTGCTACCGCCACTGGAAAAATTAATGGTGCCACCATTACCATTAACTATAGCAGCCCGGCAGTAAAAGGACGGCAAATATTCGGAGGATTAATTCCCTACGACAAAGCATGGAGAGCGGGAGCCAACGAGGCTACGATTTTTGAAACAGATAAAGAAATTAAAGTGGCGGGTCAACCATTACCAGCTGGTAAATACAGTTTGTTTGCTATTCCCGGTGAAAAAGAATGGTCCATCATCTTCAATTCTGAAACCGGGCAATGGGGAGTAAAACAGGGCGGTGTCGCTAACAGGGATCCGGCAAAAGATGTATTAACGGTGAAAGCTATGCCTGGAAAAACGCCCAGTCTGAATGAGCGGTTAGCGTACGAAGTGAACAACAAGGGAGTAGTGCTTCGTTGGGAAAACGTAGAGGTTCCAATCCCCATTAACTGATGATCGGCATTATAGAACAAATAAAAAGGCCCCAACTAACAGAAGGGGCCATTTTTTTATGCTCTTTGTTTTGCAGGCGCTTTTTTCTTAACTTTTTTCAAAGCAGATTCAATTGCCTTACTTAATTCGTCGTAAGTTGCTTTTCCAGTAAAACGTTCGCCGTTTACAAAAAAAGTAGGTACATCTTTAACGCCCCTATTCAATCCTTCTCTCATATCGCCCTGTACCTGCCAGCCATAGGTAGCATTTACAAGTTCATCAAGGAAACGCTTATTTTGAACACCAGCTTCTTTGCTATGCAGCTTTAAACTGGTAGTTCCGAGGTTACGGCGATTAGCAAACAAAATGTTGTGCATTTCCCAAAATTTACCATTTTGTGCAGTTGCTACTGCTGCTTCACCTGCTTTTAAGCTGCGTTGGTGAATATTGGTCATTGGGAAATGACGAAAATTGAACCTAACCTTTCCGTCAAACTCTTCTAAAATTTGTTTAACTACTTCGTTAGCCTTAGCACAAGCTTCGCTTTCATATTCGCCAAACTCTTCTAATGTAACTGGTGCGTCGATATTGCCAACGAATACATCTCTCGGTTCAATAATCTCAACCACCTCTTTCTTAAATGCCATAATTTTTTGTTTTAAAGTGTGTTCCTTCTGTTTATAATTAACTTTCCAGACTACGATGTGTGTAAAAAAATATTAATAACATCTGGTGGTATAGAAAGTTTGAAATCGCCTGAAGATAATGGTTTTTGTCTCCTTTTGTGTACGAAATGGGTAATTTTTCTCTAACACTTTTCCCACATACCTGATTATCAAATACTTATTTTTTTATATCAATAAGTACTTTATGCAATAATTAACGTTACCCCAGATGTCTTTCCTTCTTTTTTTCCACATGTGCTTCATTTCTAAAAACCACATTGCCGTCAAATACGTCTACTAAAACTGGTACTGATTTATCAATATCACCTCCCAGTATTTTCTTACTCAACTGATTTACTATTTCCTTCTGCACCAGCCTTTTTAAGGGTCTTGCACCGAATTGGGGATCATAACCGTTCTCCACTAAAAATTCCAGCACATACTCGCTAAACTGAAGCTGTATCCCGCTTTGAGCCACCAGATTTTTTAGATTTTCCAGTTGAATATTTATAATTCCCCTGATCTCTTTCTTCATAAGTGGTTGGAACATAATCACCTCGTCGACCCTGTTTAAGAATTCGGGCCTAATTGTTTGACGCAACGAGTTCATTACCTCCGCCTTTGTGGATTCTACCACCTCTTCCTTGTTCTTATCATTTACGTCCTCGAAATTAGCCTGTATGATATGACTACCGAGATTGCTTGTCATGATTATGATGGTATTTTTGAAATTCACCACCCGCCCTTTGTTATCGGTCAGGCGTCCATCATCCAGTACCTGCAACAAAATATTAAAGACATCCGGGTGCGCCTTTTCAATTTCATCCAGTAAAACCACGCTATAAGGTTTGCGCCTTACAGCTTCGGTCAACTGACCACCTTCGTCATATCCTACATACCCGGGGGGTGCACCTACAAGCCTGCTCACAGAGTGCTTTTCCTGGTACTCGCTCATATCTATCCTGGTCATCATTCCGTCATCATCAAAAAGATAATTTGCAAGTGCCTTCGCCAATTCTGTTTTACCAACACCGGTCGTACCTAAAAATATGAATGAGCCAATCGGCTTTTTGGGATCCTGCAAGCCTGCCCTGCTTCTACGGATGGCATCGCTTACGGCCTCAATGGCTTCCACTTGTCCCACTACTCTCTTATGCAATTCCTGTTCCAGATGTAGCAACTTTTCTCTTTCGCTCTGAAGCATTTTCATTACCGGAATTCCGGTAGCCTTGGCCACATTTGCTGCAATATCTTCCGCATCTACTTCTTCCTTTAACAGCCTCTTTTCACTGATTTCATCCAGTTGTTTTGTCTGCTCCTCAATCACCTTCTCCTGCTCCTGTATTTTGCCGTACCGTATCTCCGCTACTTTTCCATAATTGCCTTCACGTTCAGCCTTTTCTGCCGCGGCTTTCAAATTCTCAATTTCGGCCTTCGCATTTTGTATCTTCTCTACTACTTCTTTTTCCTGTTGCCACTTTGCTTTAAAGGTGTCCCTTTGTACCGAAAGATTAGATATCTCTGTATTTAATTCTCTTAATTTATATTCGTCGTTTTCTCTTTTAATCGCCTCTCTTTCAATTTCTAACTGTCGTATCTGTCTTTCCAGCTTATCCAGTTCTTCGGGCATGGAGTTCATTTCAAGCCGAAGTTTTGCTGCGCTCTCATCGATAAGATCGATAGCCTTATCCGGTAAAAAACGATCAGTAATGTAACGATGAGATAACTCCACTGCGGCAATAATCGCCTCGTCTTTTATACGAACATGATGGTAAGTTTCGTAGCGATCCTTTAAACCCCGAAGAATTGAAACGGCATCTTCTACTGTTGGCTCGTCTATCATTACCTTTTGGAAACGGCGCTCAAGGGCTTTATCTTTTTCAAAAAATTTCTGATACTCGGTTAACGTAGTGGCGCCGATTGCTCTTAATTCGCCCCGTGCCAAAGCTGGTTTTAGAATGTTAGCTGCATCCATGGCACCATCACCGCCGCCGGCGCCCACAAGGGTATGTATCTCATCGATAAATAATACGATCTCGCCTTCGCTGGATGTCACTTCTTTGATCACCGCTTTTAGGCGTTCTTCAAACTCTCCTTTATATTTTGCGCCGGCGATCAATTGGCCCATATCCAGCGCATAGATGATCTTTGATTTCAAGTTTTCGGGCACATCGCCGTTTACTATACGCATCGCCAATCCTTCTGCAATGGCCGTTTTACCAACACCGGGCTCACCCACCAGGATCGGGTTATTCTTACTTCTCCTTGATAATATATGCAAGGTTCTGCGTATCTCTTCGTCCCGCCCGATTACCGGGTCGAGTTTTCCGTTCCTCGCCATTTCATTTAGATTCTTCGCATATTTATTCAACGAATTAAACTGGGTTTCCTGGGTTTGGGACGATATAGTAGATCCCTTTCGAAGATCTTTTATTGCCGCAACCAAACCTTTATCCGTAAGTCCCGCATCTTTTAATAATTTGGCACTGTTATCGTTTCCCTGCAATAATGCAAGCATCAGGTGCTCCACACTTACAAACTCATCGCCGAAGGATTTTAAAGTTGTATTAGCCCTTAATATAAGGTTGTTCATTTCACGACTAACAGCCTGCGCGGGCTCGCCTGTTTTTACTTTCGGAAGCTTGTTAATACTGTCGTCTATTTTACTTTCTACAAAGGCTACGTTCACATTGTTTTTCTTTAACAGGAATTCAATGGACGAATCCTCATCGCTCAACAGTGCTTTCAACAAATGCTCCGTTTCGATATTAGGATTCTGATTATTGAAAGCCAACTGTTGCGATTGAGCAATGGCTTCCTGTGCCTTTATAGTGAAATTGTTCAGATTCATATTTTAAATATTTTTTTGTGATCTTATAGATTGTTAGTTCATTCAAATAACCCTATCAGAGGATGCTCCCCGATCGATCCTTCTCTATGTGGTTGCTATGACATAAGAAAGGTTAATAAAATCCTGGGGCACTTCCGGTTAGCTATTTTGAAATAACTTTATTCTTATTTATCAAATTCACAGCCAATAAATATTTGAAGAAATTATGTCATATAAAAGTAGATCCATCTGCCTTAAATTCAGCCTGGTAAGCAGCTTTGTGCTACTCTGTCTCCTGGCAAAAAGCCAATACAATTTTAATGACCTTGATAAACTTTTAACAGCCAATTCAAAGGCTTTGGGTAATGATGTGGTAGCGCTTGTATATAAAGATGGCAAGATAATATATCAGAAAGAATCGGGGGAATTTACCGCTAAATCAAAGGCTCCCATTGCAAGTTGCAGTAAATGGCTAACGGCTGCGCTCGTGATGACATTTGTTGATGAAGGTAAACTTTCGCTGGATGATCGTGTGAGTACTTTCCTTCCCATTTTTGAGCAATATGGTAAATCTTATATCACCATAAGACAATGTTTATCCCATCAAACAGGTATTGCAGATAACCAAAAGGTGATTGCTAAAATACTTGATCGCCGAAAATTTGAATCGCTGGAAGAGGAAGTGAATTCGTTCGCAAAAAAAGAAATCGCTGATAATCCGGGTACATCTTTTTCTTATGGCAACATAGGATTAAACATTGCCGGAAGGGTGCTGGAAGTCGTTTCAAAAAAAAGGTTCGATCTGCTGGCGAAGCAACGCCTGTTTACACCGCTTAATATGAAGAACAGCAGTTTCACTCCGGAAGATTTTACCGTGAATCCTTCAGGAGGTGCAACATCGACTGCTGTTGATTATATGAACTTCCTTACGATGCTGCTCGACAAAGGAATGTTTGCCGGAAAAAGGATTTTGAGTGAGGTTTCTGTAGCACAAATGGAAAGTATTCAAACCGGTAAAGTGCCGAAAAAATATGTACCAAAAGTAGCTGAGGGATATGAATATGGCCTCGGGGAATGGATAGAAGAAACAGACGCAAAAGGAAACAGCGTAGTAGTATCGAGCCCGGGCCTTTTTGGTACATGGCCCTACATTGACAATTGCAGGAAGTATGCATGTATATTTTTTGTAAAGACATTGTTGGGTGAGCAGAAGAAGGATCTTTATCAGCAAATGAAGAAAGCGATCGATCAACAAATACCTGCGACCTGCCAATAAGTGTACTGCAAGGGATCAATTAGTGACCTGGTATTTTGCTGCTCATTGATAAAATGTACAAGAGTGCGACACCAATGAAGCTTAATTGAAAAACTGCTGCTGGGTTCAAAAAAAAACTGTCTATTATTTTATTCCTTGTTTACTATAATACATATAAAGTGGTATCATCCTTTTTGTGTTGATCATCTTTTCAAGTTATCTGCCACAGCAAAATGAAATTAACGGAACAACATACCGGCATCATTAAAAGGCTTGCTGCAACCCTCGGCTTCGACCATTGCGGTGTTGCAAAGGCAGCGCCTTTAGATGAAGATGCGAAGCGTTTGGAAACCTGGTTGAAAAAAGGAATGCATGGCAATATGCATTACATGGAAAATCATTTTGACCTGCGTATTGACCCGACCAAACTTGTGCCCGGTGCAAAGTCTGTGATTACCCTGCTCCAGAATTATTTTCCCGCTCAAAAACAGGAAGAACAAATCCCTAAAATCTCAAAATATGCATTCGGCAAAGATTATCATGAAGTAATAAGAGGAAAGCTGAATACATTTTTAGCGCAGGTAAAAGAAAATATTGGCGAAGTTAATGGCCGCGGCTTTGTAGACAGTGCACCGGTAATGGAAAGAAGCTGGGCACAAAAAACAGGGCTGGGCTGGATTGGTAAAAATGGCAATCTGATCAATAAAGGCTCGGGTAGTTTTTTCTTTATTGCCACCTTAATTGTTGATCTTGAATTAGCCTACGATGATCCATTTGCCGGAGACTACTGTGGCACTTGCACCAGGTGTATTGATAGTTGTCCTACGGATGCGATCCTGCCGGATAAAGTGGTGGATGGAAGCAAATGTATTTCTTACTTTACCATCGAATTAAAAGAAGCGTTAATACCTGGCGTTATGAAGGACAAATTCAACAACTGGATGTTTGGTTGTGATGTTTGCCAGGATGTTTGTCCATGGAACCGCTTTTCAAAACCTACCAATGAGGTCAACTTTACCCCGCTTCCTGAAATATTAAATTTTACCACCAACGACTGGGAAGAATTAACAGAAGAAAATTTTAAAGTGATCTTTAAAAACTCGCCTTTGAAGCGGAGTAAATTTGAAGGTATCAAACGCAATCTCCATTTTATAGAGCAATTATCAGAACATCCAACCTATACGGATAACGATCCTGTTTAGTGAATACTCCTCTTTTATGGGAATGTTTTCCACCTGGTTTAAAACAGGGTTCCAGATATTATTATCAATCATCTGTCTTACCTGTTTATTACTGAATGCAGCGCCTAAAATGAACGCCTCATTTTTTACCGCAAGGTGGTAGTCCAGGCCTGCATCATACATTCCACCTGTCTTATAAGGCCCGGTTTTACCTTCAGATTGTCTATTTTTAGAAGAAAAGGGAAAGCTGAAACCTCCATTGGCAAATAGTTGTAATTTATTTTTCCCTTCCACCAGGTCAAACCTTCCTTCCGCAAATAGTGGTATGGTTGTTTGATAATAATAATCAAACCCGGTACCTATCCCAGCAAAGAACCTGCTGAATTGAAAACCATTAACCGTATTGATAGCCAAAGAAGTGGTGCTGCTGCCGTTTAAAATATGTACCGTATTAAATGAATGAAAACGTTGCAACAATTGAGAAGAGTTTTTTACAACCTGACCATTCACAGGAAAATACAGTGCTCTAAAAAATATGAATATTAAAATCCTCGTCATGAACTTACTTTTTATCTATTGAAATTTTACTGACCATTTTAATGCTATTGATATTAGAGTAATCAAATTGGTAAATACCTTCTTCAGCCACAACTATTGCGTTGCCGGCCTGGC
Source organism: Ferruginibacter sp. (assembly GCA_039922055.1). Classification (GTDB taxonomy): domain Bacteria; phylum Bacteroidota; class Bacteroidia; order Chitinophagales; family Chitinophagaceae; genus Ferruginibacter. The sequence continues at coordinate 6,124 of JBDSAP010000224.1, read as the reverse complement.
AAATAATATCAAAGGGTTTTATATTGCCAATGGTTTTGATCAACTTCAAATCTTGCACATTTGATGCATCATAAACCTTTAAGCCACCCTTGCCATCACATATAAATAAATGGTCACCGTCTTTACTAAGGCCTTGTGGTTCTGTCATGTCATAGATCTTTACAAGCGAGGGCTGCATCAGGTCGGAGATATTGACAATGTCGAGCTCATTGCGTTGAGCTGCTACACCAAGACAGGATGCACCATCAGTGGCTGCTCTTAGCGTTACATAAGCATATTGATCATCTGCAATAACGGGATCTTTAAAACATGCGTGGGAAAAGCTACCAACAAATGAGGGGTCCTTTGGATTTGAAATGCTGTAAATAAACATCCCTGTCTGAGATCCTATGAACAATTTATCTTTAAAAGGATAGATTGTTTCAATATTCCAACCGAGTGATTTTACATTTTCAGACACCGGGTTGATGGAAGAAGAAATGTTGAAAGCTGTTAAGTTGGACCTGCCTACCGTGTATAAATAATTGTTGACGATTGTAAAGCGAGCCATTGAACCACTCACGCCAATTTTCGCACTGCTTGCGGCCATGTCGCTAGACAACTGTGAAGCGGTAAGCCATAATACCGGCTCTCTTTGGGTATTCTCCCCAAGCTCCCTTTTGGATGTAGTTTCACCCCTTGTCCAGTCAACAATATACCTCGTGCTGTCGTACGCAAAACCATACTGATAATCCCTTTCCGGGAAAACATTCGCCGTCATTTTTTTTAATGAAATATTGGTGGTATTGGAAATATCCAAGGTTACCATATCGGTAAACAGATCAGCATACAGTGTATTGTTTTTTACTGCGATATCGATGTTACCAGGAATGGAAATGAAAGAAATATTTTTAGGCGAAGCCGGGTTAGAATTATCGATTACATGCACACCTTTATTTAATTCATTTACAAAAATGTAATTACCTAACACGAACAGCTTCCCGGTGTTTTGTAACGGCTGGGGTGCAGCGCTTTTAATGTTCTGCAATACTTCCGCCTTGCTTTTATATACCGGTGAAAAAAAGGTATAAGTTGTAGTCAAATGATCTTTTACACACCCTTGCAAAATAAAGATGGTGATAATAGTAACTGATAATTGTAGATAATATTTTTTCATAAAAAGTTGTTTTAGGAAGGTTATTTTCAGGTTGACATGCGGGCTTTATTAAAGGTTGCATTAACCCAAACAATTTTATTTTTTACTGATCGTTTTTTGCAAATGCAGGCCAATGTAACTATAGTGCCGGTCGCTGTAAAGCCCGGTGGTAGCCATCTTTGTGAGCGAGTAATTAATGTCTGGTCCAACAAGCAAAGGCTTTTTACTATTTTTAAATAGTGAAAATAATACCCTTGCAGAAAGTCCCACCTGTGTTTTATTAAAGAAGGTCTCATTCATGTAATAGGAACCTGATTGCTGCTCATATTGTAAGGCGGTGGTATTAATTAGTTGAGATACTGAAATCCCGGTATATAGATAAACAGGAAGTTGGCTACGTTTCTTACTTAGGTTAAATAAAATACCAACCGGCATTTCGATAAAATGATAGCGGTTATAATATTTGATCGTATTACCACTTCTATAATAAAAGTCGCTACTGCTTAAATTTGAATTTGAAAAGCTATCTACTCTCACCCCAAGATTCATTTTCGTGGAATAGTGTTTATAGTTAAGCCCAACTAAAAAAGAGGTGTTAGGCGATACCTGTTTTTGCACATACATGCCAACTACGAATGCGCTACTCAATTTGACCTGCGAAGGTGTATAAACTATGGTAGAGCCAGTATTATTACCAGGGCTGGTAACAGGTATTGAATTACTATAATCTTTATTTTCATCCAACTGGCTACTTCCTACAATGCCGAGGTATCCGCTTCTTGTAGTAGACACTCCACCGGACAGGTTTAAACCGAATTGCCATTTATGTTTTTCTTTGAGAAAGCCTCTATTGCTTACCAGTTGGGCGTATTTATTTTCTGGTGGCGGTAGTATGCTTTCAGAATATTTCAACTGTCCTGACTTAATTATTAAAACATCTTTATCAATAATTTTTTCTAAAGATTCATCTATCGGGTTTTCTTTATTTGAAGCTGTTTCAAGTGGTATACCTTCTTCAAGTTTTTTTATTGATGCTTCTTCGATATCGCTTTCAACTGGTTCTGCTGCGATCATTGTTATTGAACTTTTTTGCGGGCGGCTATACTTTATTTTTGGATTGGGTGAATAGATATTTTCTTTTTTCTTTCCATTATTAAAATCAGGTTTCTTTTTAGTTGAAACTGATGTGATTTCATTCGAAACAATTTTAACAGCAGGGTTTTTGACCTCTTTATTCTTTCTATTTATTTTCTGAGTGGTTTCATTGCCTCTGCTGATGTTAAGCTTATTTTTTTTATTTAAGATTGTTGTATCGGAAACAGATGCATTATTTATTTGTCGATCAGTTTCCTTCTCCGTTACGGTAGTGTCCACATTAGCAATTGGAGTACTTAGCTTCTCGTTTACAGTTGAAGAATTCCACCAGGTGATGAATGATGTAACAAGGATCAGGAACAGTATAGAAAAAAAATATATCATTTTCCTGTCCCGTCCTTTTTTTTCAATTTTGGACGCAACTTTTTGCCATGCTTCTGCAGATGGATTTACTTTTAGTTCCTCCATTTTTTGCCGCACCTGCTTTTCAAAATTATTTTCCTGCATATTGCTCCTGTTTTGATAGTGAGGAATATTTGTCTATCCACTCGATCAATAAATATCTCGCCCTGGCATATTGGGATTTTGAAGTACCATCGCTTATACCCAGCATTTGGCCAATCTCTGCATGAGTATATCCTTCTATAGCGTATAAATTGAATATTGTTTGAAACCCCGTTGGCAATTGCCGTATCAGTTCAGATAGTTCCTTTGCATCAAGTTTTATAGCAGGGTTATCATCTGAAACCGGGTGTAGCGGCATGTCGGCAAACACAAGCTCCGACCGGTATCTTTTATTTTTCTTTAAATAGTTGAGTGCGGTATTGACCATGATGCGCCGGATCCATGCACCTAATTCGCCGGTAGATTTATATTTATTAAGATGAAGATATACCTTGATGAAGCCTTCCTGCAGCACATCTTCAGCATCGCTAACCGACTTTGTATAACGATAGCATACGCCCATCATAATAGGTGCAAAATGCTCATACAACTGTTGTTGGGCAGCAGGCTTTTGTTTAAGGCAATCCCTTACCAATGAATTATAATCCATCATTTACGCTATGATTGTTTGACAACCAATTGTTGCAAAGGGTTGCATTTTGAAGGGATGATTTTACCCGGAGGCTTCAGGTAATAGAAGGCAATTATTTTAATTCGAGAAAATCTTTTAAGCCTTTTAAGGCAGCTTCGTAGCCGGGACCTGATAATTTATCAATAAATATCCCATAAAATTTTTCCCATGGATACCAATGTAGCCTTGTTAAGGCCCGCCATTCTACCTGCACTGATTTCTGGTCTGGCAAACCAGTAAGGTGCATTTCGACATGAATGGGATTTTCATTTCCTGAACGAAGGTCAAACTTTATTGCTCCAGGGTCAAGCGATGTTATGGACAAATGAGTTGTACTTCCGCTGTAAACAATATCACAACTACGCCTGCCTGAATCGGTAAACGTTACAATAGCTGAATCGCTCTTAAATACCGGGTGCCAGTTTTTCCAGTTTTGTAAATTGGCTATTTGTGCATACACTCTACCAGGCGTTACATTATTTATTACTGTAACCCTGGATACTTTTATGTTGGAGGGTATTATTAAAGAAAATATTGTGATTACAATAAACAGACAAATAAATCCAATAAAAAATGCCTTGAGTAAACGTAGCAGCTTCATTATTCCCATTTAAAAACTTTGACGGCAATTGCATAAACAATTACACACCATATTAATAATACTCCGATCTCGTTTCTAACGTCCCATAAATTCTGTCCCTCAAAAGCAACCGCTCTCATGGCTGTATTTAGATGAGTAAGCGGCAATGCTTTGGAGATTGGCTGAAGCCATTTAGGAAATGCTTCCACTGAAAAGAAAGTACCTCCCAACAAAAACTGGGGCAGTGTAATAAGATTTGCAAACGGAGGAATGCTGCTGTCGTTTTTAGCGAGCCCGCTTACAATGAAGCCAAAGCCCATGAACGCTATGAGACCTATAAAGCTGAGGGCGAGCATTTCGAGTAATGTTTGTACGCCATGTACAAGGGTAAACCCAAAGAGAAAACGTCCCGCAATTATAATCACAATGGCCGTTACCATCTGAAAGATCACTCGTGCAAATCCTTCGCCCAATACAATATAAGTACGGCTGATAGGTGTTGCAAAAAAACGCTTTAGCACCAGGGTATTCCGTAAATTAAAGAACATGAATGCCACGCCAAAAACCCCGGAACTCAATAATGAAAATCCCAATTGGCCCGGGAGAATAAAATCGATGGTCTTGTACTCTCTTATTTCTTCCACATCCCGCTTGTAATCAAAATTTGATACTGCATAAGAAGGTCTGTGCTCGTATACCTGGTTACTTATTTTATCAACAATATTATTTACCACAGGCAAAAACTGTGGCCATTTATCATTACTTGCACTGGTAGTAGATATTGTATAAGTATACGCTGGTGTATCAACTGAATTTTTCCGGATGTTTAAAACACCTGTGATCCGGCCTTTTTCCAGATCCTGCCGAAGCTCGTTTTCTGTTTTGAAACGAACTATTTTTATCCTGTTGCTCGTTTTCAGTGAATCGTACAGGATATTAGCTGTATCACAGTCTTTATCAATAGCGATCTTATATACCGGTGCGCCGCCGTTATTTCCAATAAAACCAAATACTAATATGAAAATAAAAGGAAATGCGAAACTGAAAATGACTGCGGAAGGGCTTCTGAAAATGGCTCGAAGGCTGGCCTTGGTAATGGCCAACATTGCCCTAAACTGACTATATTGCTGCATTAAAGTATTTTGTTAAAAAAAGTAAAGCTATTGCAAAAAATGTTTAAAAAAAATTGGAAACCCGGACAGATGTCGTATATTCGTGTGACAATTGACAGGGTATGAAAAAGATCACAAAAAAACCGGCGGCTTACAAGCCCAATGATGCGCTAACCAAAGCAGAAGAGCCAATGTCTCTTTATAATATCAATGTAAAGATATTGCCTTCTGTAAAAGATTTCACTTACAACGAATTTAAAAAAATAGCTGAAAAAACTCCCTTTACCCAGGCAGAATGGGCTGCCATGCTGCAGGTTAGTGAGCGCACGCTGCAACGCTATGCAAAAAGCAATGGCAGCTTCGCCCCAATTAATGCAGAGCGTTTTATGCAGATAAATCATGTATTGGCCAAAGGCAAAAAAGTGTTAGGAAGCATTGATTATTTCTACGAATGGATACATTCCAATCCGCCCATGCTTGAAGGAGATCTTTCTTTTACTTCGCTTACTTCCTTTGACGGTATTCAAAAAGTGTTAACGCAGTTGGGCCGTATAGAGCATGGTATTTTAGCATGATAGTTTACAGGCTTACAAATGGCGAATTTGCCGATGACCTGTCAGGCACCGGGGCTAAACTGTATGGTGGCCGGTGGAATTCAGTTGGATTTCCCGCCTTATATACTACTGAACATATATCCCTGGCCGTACTTGAGATACTGGTACATATCAAAGCTTATCGCCGGCCACTTGATTATTATCTTGTAACAATCGAGCTTCCTGAAAAAGAAAAATACACTACCATTGATCAGCAAAAATTGAAGAAAAACTGGAAGGACGATGTTACCTACGCACAATTTATAGGAGATGAATTTCTTTCCGCACGTCAATCGCTGGTGCTAAAGGTTCCTTCTGCAATCATTGAGGAAGAAAATAATTATGTCATCAATCCTGCACATCCGGATGCGGGGAAAATAAAAATAGCCTCTTCAAAACTTTTCACATTTGATAAAAGACTGTATTTAAAAGATGAATAGCGTTTATCTCCTGCTTGGCAGTAATATGGGAAACAGCCAGGAGTTGTTGCAAGTTGCAATAAAAAATATCGGAGAACAAATAGGTATTGTAACA
>JBDSAP010000223.1:0-3938 GCA_039922055.1 Ferruginibacter sp. | reverse complement strand
CGTGGTGTGCGCTAAAAGCTTTGCACTCTCTCCGGTGCAACTGATGACCAGTATGCGTATTGCAGATAACCTCGAAGAAAATACTTCCACCTTTTATGCCGAGCTAAAAAAATTAAAGACAGTAATTGAGAAGGTAAATAATAATGAAAAAGTTTTTATCCTGTTAGATGAAATTTTGCGGGGTACTAATTCCCTTGATCGCCATACGGGCTCGGAAGCACTGATCCGGCAACTCATCAAACACAACGCAGTGGGCATCATCGCTACGCATGATACGGATCTTGCAAAGTTGCATGATACTTACCCCAAAAACATTCTCAACTATCACTTTGATGCACAAGTAAGTAACGATGAATTGTACTTTGATTACCGTTTAAAAGAAGGTGTGTGCAACAGCATCAACGCATCGATACTAATGAAAAAAATAGGAATAGAACTTTGATGTACGATGTGTGATGTGTGATGTATGATTTTAGGATGTCTGATGTCTGATATATGATGCTTTTGATTTTGAATGTGCTTTTAAATATCCATGAGCGTGCATTCAATTTTCACATTTTCACATTTGCACATTTGCACATTTGCAAATTGGCAAATCAGCACATTAGCAAATTATTTCCCTCTCCCCCATCCAAACCAATCATTACCATTTGCAAACAACATCAAACCTAACAATAATACCATCCCCACTATTTGCGCATATTCCAGGAATTTATCACTTGGCTTACGGCCTGTGATCATTTCCGCTAATGTAAATACCACGTGGCCGCCGTCCAGCGCCGGTATGGGTAATAAGTTCATAAAGGCAAGGATAATTGATAAGAAGCCAGTGAGCTTCCAAAACATTTCCCATTCGCCCCATTCCGTAGGAAAGATAGATCCCATCGCTTTAAAACCGCCCAGGCCTTTGTAAGCGCCCGTTTCTGGTTGAAAGATGAGTTTAAATTGCTCGATATAATTCTTTAATTTATCAAAAGTCATCCCTACACCTGCGGGTATCGCCTCCCAAAAGCCATATTTTTTTGTTTCTATTTCAAATACGCCGAGGCTATCATATTGTTCAGGTAGTAAGATGGGGAGACCGATCTTGCCATCTTCATTTACCTTCGCCACCAGGGTCATCGGGATACCTTTCCTGTCTACCTGTAGATTCACCTGCTGATTTTTCTTTTTTGTAAGAATGGTGATCATATCATCATAATAAGTAACGGGCAGTGAGTCGATCGAAGTGATCTTATCCAGCTCCTGAATGCCAGCCTTTTTTCCATTAGAAGTATCTTTAGGGTCATATCCGCCAACATAAGTAGGTATACGCGGCATTACCATCCCCGACTTGCGTTTACTTTCTACCAGCCGACCTATAACATCTCTGGGAAAATCTATATTGATTTGCTTGCCGTCCCTTTCAACGGTAACATTTTTTGCCAGTAATAATCTGGGCAGTATATCTTCAAAATATTGTATCGGCTTACCATCTACCGCAGCGATGTTGTCTCCGCTTCTCAGCTTCAGATCGTATAGTACGCTGTCCATTACCCAAATGCCATTTTTCACTGTAGATATTGGTGTCTTTTCCTCACCCCATTTATATAATACCATTGCATAAATGACAAACGCAAGCAGTATGTTTACAATAATACCACCCAGCATTATAATAAGACGTTGCCAGGCGGGTTTGCTCCTGAATTCGTAGGGCTGCGGCGGAAGTTTCATGGCTTCTTTATCCATGCTCTCGTCGATCATTCCGGAAATTTTTACATACCCGCCCAATGGCAGCCAGCCCACGCCGTACTCGGTATCGCCAATCTTCTTTTTAAACAGTGAAAACCATGGATCGAAAAAGAGGTAAAACTTTTCAACCCTGCATCCAAACCACCTTGCAGTAATATAGTGGCCAAACTCGTGGAGCACTACTAAAATCGATAAAGAAAGTACGAGGTAAAAAACCTGCATACCAACGTTGCCCCAGTTAATTGCTAAAATTATCATGTTTTAAAATCCCAACCCTAAAAGGGAGTAGTTTAAAGTGTATAAGTGATACGAACTTCGTTCCCCAACTCTCTTCAGACGTTGGGAACGACCCTTACATTTTTATCAGGGAAGCCGCAAAATTACGGGCTTCACCATCGCTTTCAAAATATTCTTCAAGAGTTGGCTGGGCTATAAAATGCGTTTGATGCATGGTTCTTTCCACCACTGCCGTCATATCCAAAAACCCGATACGATTGTGCAAGAAAGCCCATACCGCCATCTCGTTTGCGGCATTCAAAATGCACGGCATATTACCACCTTTATTCAAGGCATCGATGGCAAGGGCGAGGTTTCTGAAAGTTTTAACATCCGGCTCTTCAAAAGTGAGCGAAGGGAATTTCTTAAAATCAAGGCGGGGGAAATCGTTTTTTATCCGTTGAGGAAAAGATAAGGCGTATTGTATAGGCAACTTCATATCAGGCAGGCCCATCTGCGCTTTCATACTGCCGTCCTCAAACTGTACAATGCTGTGAATGATACTTTGCTGATGCACCACTACCTGTATCTGGTCAGGTTGCAGGTTGAAAAGCCATTTCGCCTCAATCATCTCCAGCCCTTTGTTCATCAGGGTTGCAGAATCAATGGAAATTTTTGCACCCATTGTCCAGTTGGGATGGCGTAGCGCATGATCCCTTTTTACATTCACTAAAAAATTAGGTTTTTTGCCAATGAAAGGCCCGCCACTTGCAGTCAAAATAATCTTCTCTACTTTATTTCTTGTTTCGCCTACCAGGCATTGAAAAATAGCAGAATGCTCGCTATCTACCGGTATAATTGGCGCACGCTTTTCAATGGCCCGCTGCATTACAATATCACCTGCCACCACCAGTGTTTCCTTATTTGCAAGTCCAACTGCCTTTCCTTTTTCTACCGCTTTTAATGTTGGTTTAAGCCCTGCAAAACCTACAATACCGGCCAGCATCATATCATAGGTATCAAAATCTGCAACCTCTTCTAGCGCTGAAACGCCTGCAAAAACTTTTATATCTGTAGCCGCCAACGCGTCCTTTACCACTTCATATTTCGAGTCGTCACCGATTACAACAGCATTGGGATTAAATTCGAGGGCTTGTTTTACCAGCAGTTCTACATTGGTTTGCGCTGTAAGAATCTCCACTTCAAACAGTTCGGGATTGGCCCGGATTACTTCAAGGGCTTGCGTACCGATCGAGCCGGTGGAACCAAATAAAGCAATTCGTTTTTTCTGCAAGGCATCTGACATAGGAAAAATTTATTGCAACGTTGCTTACCAAATGCCAGGCCAAAAGATTCATTATGGCGGAAAAAGGCCGGGCATCGCTGCTGCACTTAATAACTAATAATAAGCAGTTTTTGCTAAAACAGTAGATTTTCTTTTTACCGGGCATTTATCGAACATCAGCTTCATTGGCGTCGCACTCTTGTACAGCATAACATTGGGGAGCCATGCCTTCAATTCGTTGGCGCAAAAAATAGATGAATCAACCTGCCGAATCAGAAATTAACTGTGTTGAAATTCTTGCTTACTGGTCGGCAATTTAACGTAATAATTGCTCTATTGCATTATTGACCCGGCTAAAGTTAAATCGCTGCAATACATCATTCATCATGCGAAAGATCTGCTTCGATTGCAGGTTGCCGATGGAGCCTTCATGAGTATGCTCAGGAGAGGGCGTGTAATTAAAGTTTCCCTGCTCAATATCCTGCCCGATCTGCTTATAGGCATCCCTGAAAGGAACTCCCTGCAACACGAGTTTATTTACTTCATCCACGCTAAAAAGATAGCGGTACTTTTCATCTTTCAACAGGTCTTTCTTTACCTGTATGTTGCTAAGCATCAGGCCAGCCATTTCTATGCAAGACTGAAGATTTTGGAACGCCGGAATAATATGCTCCTTTATAAGTTGCAAATCCCGATGATAGCCCGA
>JBDSAP010000222.1:0-3737 GCA_039922055.1 Ferruginibacter sp. | reverse complement strand
GGCGTCGCACTCTTGTACATTTTATCAATGAGGAGCAAAATACCAGATCACTAATCTATCCCTTGCGCAGTATAAATTATGGAAAATATTCGGTGGAAAAAGCTGCGTAAAAAACGCAGTACAAGAGTGCGACGCCTCCACAGCTTAATAGATATTCGCAGCCGGGACAAAAAATAAAAAACAGTTTTATTATTAATTTAAAGATCAATAAAGAGCACAATGAAAGAGCATAAAATCGGTATCATTATGAATGGGGTTACAGGTCGTATGGGTACAAACCAGCACCTGATGCGATCCATTGTAGAAATAATAAAACAAGGCGGAGTAAAACTCGGCAGTGGCGAAACGATCATGCCTGATCCGGTGCTGATAGGCCGTGATGAAAATAAACTGAAAAAGCTTTGCGCCATATCTGGCATCAGTAAATGGAGCACCAACCTTGATGAGGTTCTGAGCGATAAAAATAATATCATTTACTTCGATGCCCAAACCACCGGACGGCGTGCAGATGCAGTTCGCAAAGCTGTGCAGGCAGGCAAACATATTTATTGCGAAAAACCTGTAGCGACAGACACCAAAGAAGCCATTGAATTGTACCAGCTTTGTAAAGATGCCGGGGTAAAAAATGGTGTGGTGCAGGACAAGCTTTGGCTGCCCGGCATCTTAAAAATAAAGCGCCTTATTCAACAGGGATTTTTTGGAAAAATATTGTCAGTGCGGGGCGAATTCGGTTACTGGGTTTTTGAAGGCGATTCTATCCCGGCGCAAAGACCGTCATGGAATTATCGCAAAGAAGATGATGGAGGAATTATAGTAGACATGCTTTGCCACTGGCGGTATTTGCTGGATGATGTGTTTGGAAAGGTGAAAGCCGTTTCTTGCCTCGGTGCAACACATATCCCGGAAAGAGTTGACGAACAGGGTAAACCCTATAAATGTACAGCGGATGATGCTGCTTATGCAACCTTTGAATTGGAGGATGGCGTGATAGCACATTTCAATTCTTCATGGACCGTGAGAGTGCGGCGTGACGATTTACTGACCTTACAAGTTGATGGCACCAAAGGCTCCGCAGTAGCGGGTTTGCGGGAGTGTTATATTCAGCATTATGGAAATACACCCAAGCCGGTTTGGAACCCTGATATTGCACAACCAATCAATTTTTTTGAAGGCTGGTCGAAGATACCTGAGCAGGAAGTTTATGATAATGCATTTAAAGCTCAATGGGAATTATTTTTAAAACATGTGGTAAAGGATGAGCCTTTTCGCTGGGATCTTTTGCAGGGTGTAAAAGGTGTGCAACTGGCTGAGAAAGGATTGGAAAGCTGGAGCAAAAGATGCTGGGTAGATATTCCTGAGATCGAAAATTTATAACGTCAATGAAAAAAGTAGCGCTCATCACAGGCGGCAGTCGTGGTATTGGTTTTGGCATAGCCACGCAACTTGCAGCAAAAGGTTTTGATATTGCAATCAACGGCACACGTGATGTGATGGATGTGGCTGATGCAATAAAAACATTGAAAAATTTTGGAAGTGATGTGATCTATTGCCGTGGAAATATTTCATTACGGGATGATAGGGAAAACATTGTTGAGCAGGTGAAAGAGCATTATGGAAAATTGCATGTACTAATTAATAATGCGGGTGTTGCACCAAAGCAACGCAACGATATTCTAATTGCTACCGAAGAAAGTTTTGACGAGGTGATCTCTATCAATTTAAAAGGAACTTATTTTCTCACGCAACAGGTAGCAAACTGGATGATTGAACAAAAGGGAAACGATGAGCAGTTTACCGGATGCATCATAAATGTTTCCTCCATGTCGGCAACAGTAGCATCCATAAACCGCGGCGAATATTGCATTTCGAAGGCAGGTCTTGCAATGGCTACGCAATTGTTTGCGGTAAGGCTGGGTGAATTCAACATCCCGGTTTTTGAAATCAGGCCGGGGGTAATTCACACAGATATGACGGCGGGTGCAAAAGAAAAATACGACAAACTTATTGCTGAAGGTTTGTGTGTGCAACAAAGATGGGGCGAACCGGAAGATGTGGGGAAAGCAGCCGCAGCGCTCGCCCAGGGAGACTTTATGTATTCCACCGGCCAGGTAATTATGGTGGATGGAGGGTTGACTATTCAACGGCTTTAAAATACAATTTCACGCAAAGACGCAAAGTAATACAAGTAATGGCGCAAAGAAGAGGATGATGGACTTTGCGGCTTTGCTTAAAATAATACAGTTTCACGCAAAGGCGCAAAGTAATACAAGTAAGGACGCAAAGAAGAAGAAGATAATTGACTTTGCGGCTTTGCTTAAAATAATACAGTTTCACGCAAAGGCGCAAAGAAGAAGAAGAGAATTGGCTTTGCGGCTTTGCTCCTTTTTTTTCTTTGCGTGAAAACTTTGCGTGAAAACTTCGCAATTGTGATGACACTATTATCTACGATAAAAAAAAACTTGCTATTGATTGTTATTGGAGCGCTGCTTCAATTATATAGCCTCAGCAGTTGTAATTCAGTAACATCTTCAGATACAATCGCTATCGCAACTGACTCGTTAACGATAACGAATGGTCAACATTTTTTTACGGATAAATGTAACAGTTGCCACAATTTAAATTCTGATGGAATTGGTCCTGCCCTTGCCGGAATCACCAAAAAAAATTCTGTGGAATGGATCAAGCATTTCATCCGGGATCCTAAGAAAGTAATTGACTCAGGAGACACCACTGCACAAAAGGTTTTTCGCAGGTATAAAACTTTAATGCCTTCATTTGAATCTTTACCGGAAGACGAGTTAGATGCGATCATTGCATATATTCATAGCAATAAGAAAAAAGTAAAAGGCCCGGTAAAGGAAGATATAGACGTTATAAAAAATCCAATACCAGATAGTATCGCCACATCTGATCTGCTGGTAGACCTACAACTCATCACACAAATTCCTGCGTCCTCTGACCAGGCACCCATTTCAAGAATTTGCAAATTGGATTACCAACCCAATACCGGCGACCTATATGTGCTGGACCTCCGCGGCAAATTATATAAGCTACAGGATGGCCAGTCAAAATTGTATATGGACATGGCTGCTTTAAAACCCGCATTCATTCATCAGCCGGGTATGGGTACAGGCTTTGGTAGCTTTGCATTTCATCCTGCATTCGCAAAAAATGGTCTTTTATATACCACGCACACAGAACCTCCGGCCACGGCTAAAGCCGATTTTAATTATCCCGATTCTATTCCTGTAAAGCTGCAATGGATATTAACAGAATGGAAAACAGATCCTGCAGCTTTCCCTTTTTCCGGCATGGGTCGTGAGATTTTTCGGATAGATATGCCTACTGGTATTCATGGCTTACAGGAGATCGCATTTAACCCACTTGCAAAACCCGGCAGCCAGGATTACGGCTTATTATACATTTGCGTTGGTGACGGTGGAAGCACAGAAATCGGTCACGCCTTAGTATCGCAAATTCCTCAAACTATTTGGGGCAGCATTATCCGGATAGATCCATCGGGAAAAAATAGTAGTAATGGCCATTATGGTATTCCGCCCTATAATCCATTCAGTAAACCAAGCGATTTTAAAAAAGCCCCGGAAGTATATGCTTATGGTTTCAGAAATCCTCATCGCATTAGCTGGAGTAAATCGGGCCAGTTGCTTGCGGTAAATATTGGCGAGCACAATATCGAATCGATCAACCTGATCAAAGCAGGCAACTTTTACGGATGG
>JBDSAP010000221.1:0-10952 GCA_039922055.1 Ferruginibacter sp. | reverse complement strand
CAGGCCCGGGAGCAAAGACTCCGGGTGATAAGCCTGCGCCTGCAACACAGGAATTTAATAACAACTTTAAAAGACTTTAACCCCAACCAAAACAACAGCAATGGAACAAAACAGCAGTCACCAAAACAGACTGAAGGGCGGAGCTTTGCAAAAAATTATAAATCACCCATTGACTCTTGAAATATATTTACTCACGGAATCGCTGCTGGAGATTTTACCGTGTAATTAATATTCTTAATTTCGTTTCGCTTAATAAACGATGCCCGAAGCTGTAAGCCAGTTTGCCGGTTATGCATCACAACAAAATTTATTAACGTCTCAAAAAACTTCTTAACATGAAATATTTAATTGCTGCACTTGTTATCTTTTTAATATCATGTTCTTCCAAAAAAACAGCACGATCGCATGTACCTGCTAAAAGCGGTGAAGTGGATATTGCTTATGATCTAAAAGGCAATGGAGACACTGCCATTGTTTTTGTTCATGGATGGGCTATCAATAAGGAGTATTGGAAATCGCAGGAAGAATTATTAAGCCATAGGTTTACTACTGTTGCTATTGATCTTGGTGGGCACGGACAAAGTGGGCGCAACAGGAATAGCTGGACGGTGTATGATTATGCTAATGATGTAATAGCCGTGCTGGACGCATTGAAACTGGATAAGGTAATTCTTATAGGTCATTCTATGAGTGGCGATGTGGTGACGGCAGTAACGGACAGTATACCGGGCAGGGTTATCGGGTTAATTGGTATAGATAATTTCAAGAGCATTATAACTTCTTACAGCAAAGAAGAACAGGAGAGTATTGACACTTTCCTGAATACAATTCATACGAGATATGACTCTGCTATTACAGCGTATAGTTATGCCAGTTTATTCCCGCCGAAGTATACTGACAGCGCTTCAATGAAAAGAGTGGTAAAAGATATATTGAATACGGATACTACGGTTTCCATAAATACTTTAAAGGCGATCATTCAAGGTGAATTAACCGCAGGCGAAAGATTAAGCAAGATCAAAATTCCGGTGCATGTTATCACCAGCGAATATGCCCCGGTGAATAAAGCGGTAATGGAAAAATATTGCACCGCGGGATTTAAAGAAAAGATCATCAAGGGAACGGGTCATTATCCCATGATTGAACAACCCGGTGAATTCAACAGGTTGCTGCTTGAAACCATCAACGATATTGCGGCAGGTAAGTAATTGAAGAAAGCTTGTTTTTAATTTGTGTATAGTGCTCATATCTATCACCGCCGTTGCATATTTGGCCAGGCAGCTATACTTCAGCTCAAGCCATTTTTGCTAAAAGCAATACGCCCACAAACAAAATAATAAGGAAGTAAATTGCTATCAACTCTGGTACTCCAAGGAGAGTTTCTTTAAGCAAATTTAGCTTGAACGGCGGTTTGTGTCCATTCTCTTTAAGGTTATCTATTAATACTAACGGCCTGGTTCTATAACCTGGCACTGAAGCAAGACGTTCCCAAACACTTTCGTCAATTATCTCATTGGAACGTTCAGTCCTTAACAGCTTTCTTGGTTTGGGGCGCCAAAACCAATATGGAAGCGTGTAGGAATTTACAACCTTACCCAGGTCACATGCCCTGGCAGCACCTACAGGTGTATCTGTAAAACCAAGTCCGGCCCCTTTAGCTTTCTTCAATAACCATTGTAATGCAATATTGCTAAGGCCACTGTCTGGGTAACCTCCTCCCACATTTGAGTGCGTACCGGCAAACCAACATTGCTCTAAAATTTGATCATTTCCAGGGTCGGCAATCGCTTTATAGCTTTGGGTCCACAAGGTCGGGTCAAATAATTTACGCTTTTCATCAATAGCCAGGGCGTGATAAGCATACTTCACATAACTGCTAAGTTTAACGTCATGGAATTTGTATTTTTTCATGTTCAATATTCTGTACCAGGGCAGCGGTATGCCTAAAGCCCCTACAGTATCCCAAACCCCTATAAAATGAATCGGGCTCTTTTCTTCAACTGCAAACTTGTTTCTAAAAGATATCATGAGATCCGAGTCCGGAGAACTGTAGTCGTTTTTATCACGATAGAGTTCATAAGCCTTGTCCACCAAATCAAGGTTTTGCGGGAGCAAAATACCAGAATTCCGAATCAGGCCCGAAAGACTTCTCGCTGTATATGCGCCCCTGCTAAAACCAAACAAGTACAGTTCATCTCCGGGGTCGTAATTCAGGATAATAAAAATATACATGTCCTTTATATTCTTATCAATGCCTGATCCTGTGGCGCCCCCGAAGATTTTATCTTTTAATGAATAGCCTGTGCCTACTCCTTCATCATAACACTTTACCTGGGCGATGTTGTTCCCGTCAGCATCCACTCCCATTTTAGAGATAGCATCATACAGCTTAATAACATTGGTGCCCCTATCCGGGTTAATAGTGTTCCATGTTCCGTCACTACAGGTAATAATTCTTTTCATAAACAGTTAATTATCGTTTTCGAAAATAACATCGCCGTTATAGCTTCACTAAATTATGAATAGTCAATAGTCAATGGGCAATGGGCAATGGTCAATAGTCAATAATCAATAGTCAATAATCAATAGTCAATGGTCAATGGTCAATCGTCAATGGTCAATCGTCAATGGCCTCGTATTAACAACCATTTACTCCCTGAATACGGTCATCTACAAAAAAATAAAAAATGCCTGAATTCCTATGATGATATTTGTAAGGTGCTCCATATTCTCTAAATTTAAAAAAAATAATGATGGAAACGCGGGAAGCAGAAAACATTCTTAGCAGGGATTATAATACAATAAGCCCCTCAGCAAAATCATTGTTATTGCTGAAAGCACTTACCAATATTCCTTTCGCCAAAGAGGCGGCAGAATTAATATCATTGCCTGGTGAATACAAGCCTGACTTTAATAAGAAGGACTTTGTGTTTTGGAAAAGAGTGGTACATTTTGAAAACAGGTATTGGAGTGTTGACCAACTTCTCGCTGACCTGGCAATAACCAATATCCTGGAAATATCTTCGGGTTACTCCCTGCGTGGGCTGGACACCGTTGATCAAAAATTGGTACACTATATAGACACTGATCTTCCCGATTTGATCAGCCAGAAAAAGGATTTCATTGCGGCTTTGAAAACTGATACCGGCACAAAAGGGGAACTGCGGGTGTTGCCATTAAATGCGCTCGATGAAGATCAGTTCAATGAAATTGTAAATTCATTTCCACCTGGGCCAATTGTGATTGTGAACGAAGGATTGCTAATGTATTTGAACAATGAAGAAAAGGAAAAATTGTGCGGAATCATTTATAAGATATTAAAGCAACGAGGCGGCTTTTGGATAACGGCGGATATTTATGTAAAGACCACATTGGAAAGATTTGATGATAACGAAGATGATAGTTTAAAGGAGCTAATTGAGCAACAGCGGATCGAGGATAATATGTTTGAAAGCTTTGAAGTAGCATCTGAATTTTTTAAAGGAGAAGGGTTCTGTATAGATAAGGAAGCATTACTTGATCTTCCTAAAATAAGTTCGCTTCAATACCTGGTTAGTAATGCGTCGCCAACAGATTTAATGGAATTGAAAGATCATAAAAAAGTGCAGGTAACCTGGCGTTTGAAAGTTGCAGACGAAAATTAAACTTGTATCATTTTTTAAAAAAATATATGAAAGCAAATAAAGAATTAAAGGATGAATACAAAATGAAGAAATTCAGGATTGGCGTATTCCAAATCAGGAATACTGTTAATGGTAAAGTGTTTGTTGACAGCAGCCCTAATCTCGATGCGATCTGGAACAGGCATAAATCGGAACTGAATTTTGGAGGTCACAGGAATGTAGTGTTGCAACAAGAGTGGAAAGAGTTTGGTGAAGAAAATTTTAGGTTTGAAATACTATCTGAAATTGAACAAAAAGAAGAGACAAAAGATGACTACACCAAAGAAGCCAAACAACTTGCTGAAATGTTTATGGAGGAGTTGCAGCCTTTTGGGGACAAGGGATATAACAGGCAAAAAATATGAGTTTGCCGGGGCAAATAGAAGTTTCGTTTTGAAGAATTAAAAGGGTCAATGTCAATCGTCAATGGTCAATGGTCAATAGTCAATAGTCAATCGTCAATGCACATATATTCACACAATGCTACAAAACCGGGTTGATCCAATTGGCAATATTATAAAAACGAAAGCACGAGGTTGCTGGACTGGCAATCGCGGTGTTCTTCATAACGAGCATCAGCAGATTGTCCGTCCTTACAAATTAAAAGCATGGTTGACCTGTAAGCTTGAGTTTAAAGGATGGAAAAGAAAAGTAATGTCACCGAACAGGTGGACAGAGCTTTTCTTCCTGGACGAAGCAACTGCTTTTGCAGCGGGACACCGGCCCTGTTGCGAATGCCGGCGAAATGATTTTAATAGATTTAAATCATTTTGGGTGTTGGGAAATCCGAAACATAATTATGATGAAAAAACTTCTGTGAAAAAAATAGATAGTGTGCTGCATGAAGAAAGAATGGACAATAAAAGATCAAAGGTCACCTTCGAAGAAGACATTGATGATATTCCAAATGGCAGCTTTGTTCTGATCAATAACAGTCCCCATTTATTTTTTAACAGGCAAGTTTTTTTGTGGACTCCGTTTGGTTATGAGAAGGGTATTCAATTGCCCGATACAAACAAATTAACTGTGCTCACTCCGAGGTCTGTTGTAAATACTTTTCGGGCAGGTTACCTGCCGCAAACTGCTGATCTTCCTGCTGCGCTTTAAATGAGCACAAGAGGAGTGTCATTGAGGCTTTCCCACAAAACTACGTCTCTTCTTTACCAATATGAATCTCACTCAAAAAATCATTCAATGTCTGGCCCGTAGAAAGCTGTAATTTTTTTCTAAGCCGATACCTGCTGATCTCCACGCCTCGCACAGAAATATTGATAAGTTGCGCAATCTCTTTCGATGTCAGCTTCAACTGTAGATAAGTACACACTTTCAAGTCAGTGCTTGTCAGGTTTGGAAATTTTGTTTTTAGCTTTTTAATAAAGTCATCGTTGATCTCATCGAAGTGTGCGGCAAATTGCTCCCAGTTAGAATCATTCTTTTCAATTTCGTTCACCATTTGTATAGCCCGCTTCACATCATGATTACCGCCGGTTTTTTTGTGGAGCCGTTGTAGTTCGTCCTTCACTTTAATGAGTGCATCACTTCGTTCCACAAGGTGCATGCTTACCCCGGCAAGCTCTTTATTTTTAAAAACCATTTCATTCACAAGCTTTTCATTCTGCAGTTGAATGATCTCCTTTTCGTTTTTCTCTACCTCCAGTTGGTGGATGTATTTGAGGCGCTTCTGTTCTTCTTCAAATTGTAATTGCTGCCTGCTGAATTTTCTTTTTTGCCACCTGTAAACAGTATAGATAAGGGCCAGCAAGAATAATGTATAAAAAGCATAAGCCCACACTGTCTTATACCAGGCAGGATTGATCACAAAACTATAACTGACAACCTGCGATTCATTCCCAAGCCTATCATAAGCCTTCACCATAAATGTATATCCGCCCTCCGGTAAATTAGTATATTCTTTTTCTGTTTTCGATGTACGGGCCGACCAGCCACGATCGTAACCTGCCAATTGGTAACTATAATCAATATTGTTTTGTAAACCGAAGGCCGGTGAACTGAACTCAAACTGAAATGAGTTATGGCCGTTAGGAAAATGTAAAACAGCGTTTCCTGCTGGGCTGCCGGCAACACCATTGGCTGGCTGAAAGTATCCGCCAAAGATCAGACTGTCCGTTTTTCCTAATAGCTTCACGTGGGTCAAAAGGATACCCGGTTTTACATTTTCAATTATATATTTCCGATAATTCAGGTGAATGATACCCGCAGTTGATGCGATAAAAATATTCTCTTTGTCGTATGGATAAATACTTTCAAAACCCGAAAGGATCTTGCCCGTGAGTTCGGAAAAATAAGTCAGCTTTGGAATATTTTTCTCACCTGCAAAACTCACTACGCCCACCTTTTTTCCTGAGCAAAACCAAATATTGCCATCCGCATCTTCATTCAAATATTGGATTATCGTATTGCCGAATAGGCTGTACAATAGCGGTGATTGTTTAAATCTTTTTTTCTCTGCATCAAATTCGTAAACGCCGTGCTCGGTTGCGAAAACGACCCTGTTTTTTACCCTGAACACGGTGTTTCGCAAGGTTGAAGGAAGTCCATCTTTTTCGGTAAACAGGGTATAATTAAATGATCGTCCGTCGGGGGCCAATATTATTTTATATATACCGCGGTAAGGGTGGGAGGCCCAAACAATATCGT
Source organism: Ferruginibacter sp. (assembly GCA_039922055.1). Taxonomy (GTDB): domain Bacteria; phylum Bacteroidota; class Bacteroidia; order Chitinophagales; family Chitinophagaceae; genus Ferruginibacter. The sequence continues at coordinate 4,632 of JBDSAP010000221.1, read as the reverse complement.
TGTTATCAATTGTCAAAAAGCGTAAGGATTCGTTCATTCCTTTAATTCCGCCCCGGCTCACGAAATTATTATTAGCATACTCCAGCATTGTAAGCCCGCCATAAGTGCCGGCCAATATATTTTTTGCAGGACTAACAGAAGAGGTTGGCAAAAAGATCCATGCTCCCGATCCGGCTGTTAGTTGAATAGCCTCCTTCTTCCTGATCAAAAAGCTGCCGCGGTGATGGCCCATTAATAATTGGTGATTAACCTCATCGAATCGCCAGGTCTGCCCACCGGTGTTGCTCAGTTTAATAAAATCGCCTTTGGAAAAGCTGAAGTCTTTCGCAGCGTTTGAGAGGGGAGCGACATAGGCGCCATCTGAAGTGGCGACATACAAGTTATTGTCGTATACCCGTGCGGAATAACCTGATAGCTCATCCGGTTTTGCAGGTTTGATGTATTTGATGGCTGAATTATAGGCGATAAAACTGATCCCATTGTCAAGTCCAGTCCAGAGATTATGGTCTTTATCTAAAAAAACAGACAATACATTGTTATTCTGCAACCCTTCGGGCCGGCCTAATTGTTGCATTACTTCACCATCCGCATTAATTACTATGCAGCCTTCGGAAGTTGTACCTGCAACGAATTCGCTGTCATTGATCCGTTCAAAGGTGTAAACCTGGTTTTTGATGAAACTGTTTTCGGCTTTCGTAATTTTCTTTTCGAGTATACCCTCGTGATAAATATACAGGCCATCATGCAATGAACTCAGTAGCAGGCTGTCATTTCCGAGGGCCACAATTCCGGTTACCTCAAATTTTGGTGCGGCTGACATTGGTCCCAGTGGCTGCCACCCACTATTGATGAACTCAAACAATCCCTCTTGCTTGTCCTGGGCAATCAAACGATTGCCCGTCCTTTTCATAATGTGCCATCCAATTTTCGCAGGGTAGGTTTGTATAGCATCATTTTTATATTCAAAAATGCGGTCCCAGGTTCTGAAGAACACAGACCCTTTAAAAGCCTCTGTCTCCCAAACATCAGTGAAAGTGTTGTACTGTTTGGGTATCAGTTTTTTCAGGGAAGTGTATTGTAAAATACCATGTTCATCCGGTGCATAAAACCCTAACTCATCTTGCCCGCCGGCATAGATCCGGTTTTGATCAAGCGCTATAGAACGAAGCATGGATTCATTCGGCTGTGGGTATGTTTTCCAATAGCTCCCATCATAAGTGATCAGGCCTTCATTATTGGCAAAGTACATCCTGCCTTCGGCGTCCTGTCTCATATCCCAGGTTTGGGTACCTCCCTGGAAAATATCGTTGTTGAAATTGATGATTTGCGGCAGGCCAATTGTATTCTGTGCACCACTCTTCAGATAGAAAACCAAAAGCAACAATAGTGGCAATCTTTTCATTTTGTAAATATAATAATTGCCCTGATGTAGTGTTGATGTATTTTAAAGTTATTGTAAATCAATTGATTAGTATCGGCTGATGTAATTTTGATGTAGAGTTTTTTAGGCCAGGAGTTGGGCGTTGATCTATTTTCGTCCTCGCTTAACACTGTTTTCAAAACTAAAAACTTGCGTATGAAAAAAAACTCTCAATGGGTACTCTTCCCATTATTACTCCTCCTATCCTCGGTAGCGTGGGCCCAAAACAAAACAGTCACCGGTAAGGTCACTGCCGAAAATAATGTGGCTGTAATATCAGCTACTGTTAAAGATAAAAACTCATCTGCTGCTACTAACACCAATGAAAATGGCGAGTTTACTTTGTCGGTACCTTTGAATGCCAAAACGCTGGTGATAACCTCAGTAGGATACCAGTCAAAAGAAGTAGCTATCGTTGGTAGTTCTATTTCCGTTTCGCTAACTACTTCTGCTGCTGCCAGCCTTGACGAAGTGGTGGTGGTAGGTTATGGAACACAACGCAAAAGCAATGTGACCGGATCTATCTCCAGCGTAAAAGCAAAAGATCTGGAGAACATTCCTAATGGCCGTATCGAACAAGCGCTGCAGGGGCGTGTTTCAGGCGTTACAATTATGCAAAATTCGGGGCAACCTGGTTCCAACTCTACCATTCGTGTCCGCGGGATAACCACATTTAATAATAACGACCCGCTATGGGTGGTAGATGGGGTAGTTATTGATGCCGGTGGTATTGGTTATCTCAACCAATCGGATATTGAGTCCATTGAAGTATTGAAAGATGCAGCTTCTGCTGCTATTTATGGTACCCGTGCCGCCGCAGGTGTAATTCTCGTAACTACAAAAAAAGGCAAATCAGGAAAACTACTCGTTAGTTATAATGGTTTTTATGGTTCTTCAGCACCTGCCAAAATGCTTGACCTTGTTAATGCAACGCAATATGCCGTGTTAAGAAATGAAAGCTCAGTGGCTGCGGGAAATGGTGTTGTATTTCCGGATGTTTCTTCTCTGGGAAAAGGGACTGATTGGCAAAAAGCAATATTCAATAACTCTGCTCAAAGATACCTGCATGAAATGAGTGTTAGTGGAGGCAGTGAACGATCAACATTTTATTTATCAGCGGGAGTACAAGATCAACAAGGAATTGTGGCAACTGATATCAGTAATTATAATAAGATCAATATCCGGTTGAACTCCACCCATAAAATATCTAATGTTTTTTCTTTTGGTCAGACATTGGGTTATACTCGTCAAAAAACGGTAGGTCTTGGCAATACCAATAGTGAATTTGGAGGACCTTTAAGTTCAGCAATTAATCTCGATCCAATTACCCCATTGGCGGTTACAGATGTAGCGAGCCAGCCGAATGCAACAATTTACGGCAATCCGGCAGTAATAAAAGATGTCAATGGAAATCCTTATGGTATTTCTAATTATGTCGGCCAGGAAATGACAAACCCGCTTGCCTACATACAAACAAGATTAGGCGGCCACAACTGGTCAGATGATATTATTGGTAACGCATTCCTGGAAGCTACTCCTATAAAAGGATTAAAATTACGTTCCACACTCGGCGCCAAAAAAGCATACTGGGGCAATCTTGGTTTTACTCCTTTATACCTTCTCAGCTCAACGGTTTCTACAAACAAGAATACTTACAGTAAAGAAGAAAACAAAAGTTTCAACTGGAATGTTGAGAACACAATTACTTATAGCAAAGAACTTGGTCAACATAATTTTACTGTTTTGTTAGGCCAGGGTACCTACGTAGAAAATATTGGCGGCAGGGTTGGATTAAATATTTTCAACCTTCCTATAACCAGCTACGAGGACGCTTCGTTTGGCTTTGATGTAGGCTTAGCTAATAGGGATGGCTATGCAGCAGATTTTATCCAACACAAAATTTACTCTTTGTTTAGCCGTATCAACTATTCTTATGCAGACAAATATCTTTTCACAGGTATTATTCGCCGTGATGGATCAACTCGTTTTGGACCTAATAAAAAATACGGTTACTTCCCCTCATTTTCTGCGGGATGGGTTGTAGACAAAGAAAATTTCTGGACGGCGAACAATGTTATAAAGTCATTAAAGCTCAGGGGAGGATATGGCGTAGTTGGTAATGACCAGAGTGGCGACTTTCAATATCTTTCCAGGGTCGTAGGCGGTTATAACTATTCTGTTGGAACTTCCGGAGCTGTCACTACCGGTTATGCACCGGAAACACTGGACAATCCGGATTTACATTGGGAAGAAACAGCTTCCGCGGATGTTGGTTTCGATGCAAAACTGTTCAAAAATTTTACGCTTAGTTTCGACTGGTTTAATAAAAAGACCTCGGGAATTCTTCGCCAGGTTTCAATTCCCGGCTATGTTGGTGTTTCATCCGATCCCTGGGATAATGTGGCAGATATGAAGAATTCCGGGATTGAACTGGAGTTAGGCTATCGCACAAATATTGGTAAGCTGAATTTGTCGCTGAATGCAAATGGTTCTTACATTAAAAACACCGTAACCTATGTATCGGCTGATACAAATTTTCTCGGCGGCGGTGCTGGTTTTCAATCGATGGGTGCAGTTACCCGCACACAAGTGGGACAGTCCTATAATAGCTTTTTTGGTTATCGACGATTGGGAGTATTCCAAAACCAACAACAAATCAATGACTATAAAAATAAAAGCGGGGGCCTTATCCAACCTAATGCAGTTCCCGGTGATTTTATGTGGGCTGATCTGAATGGTGATGGTACAATCTCAACTGACAATCTTGACAGGACTTTCCTTGGAACCAATCTTCCAAAATACACTTTCGGACTCACGCTTAATATGAATTATGGCGCATTCGATTTTATGGCGTTTGCACAAGGGGTCGCCGGCAACAAAATATTCCAGGGGCTGCGTCGCCTGGACATTCTCACATCTAACTATTCAACCAAGGCAATGAGCCGCTGGACAGGCGAAGGAACTTCCAACGACTTCCCCAGGCTCTCAGATTCTGATCCCAATCGTAATGTCAGCAACATGTCAGACTTCTATCTCGAGAAAGGTGATTATCTGCGGCTTAAAGTAATGCAGTTAGGTTATACATTGCCGAAGAGCATCTTTGACAAAATAGGCGTTTCCAGGCTGAGGGTATATGTAACGGCCGAGAACCTGGTAACCTTAACCGACTATACCGGCTATGACCCTGAAGTTGGTGGCGGTGTGTTTGGTAT
>JBDSAP010000220.1:0-29075 GCA_039922055.1 Ferruginibacter sp. | reverse complement strand
CCGACCGGAGTAGCTGTGCCGCCCCCTTAAGCATTTCCAGTTCATAGCCTTCAATATCTATTTTTAATAGTTTTATTTTTTTGTTGATCATTGTATTGGCAAGATATTTATCCAGGGTAGAAATGGTAACCTTTTTACCAGTTGAGCCATCCTGCTTCACCAATGATGCCGCTCCCCTGTTAATATCCAGGTTGGGATAAATAACTGCATCCTCTTCCACTGACCCCATTGCGATATTATTAAGCACCATATTATTGAGGGAGTTGATCCTGCAATTATGCTCCAGTATTTTAAAGGTATCAGGCTCCGGTTCAAAAGAATGTACCTGCCCCTTTCTCCCGACTTTTTTAGCTGCAAAAATTGCCATCAGGCCAATATTTGAACCGATATCAAAGTATATATCCCCGGTTTTAAGCAGGTGATCAAATACATGCAGGGTGCCTGCTTCGTAAGTGCCGGTAAAATAAATGGATCGTTCTACTCCCTTATCTTTTACCGGGTCGATCCTGAGTTTAAAACCATCCAGTGTTTTAATAGTAAGGGGGCCCGTGGGCTCGGTAAGAATACTATCCGCAAGCTTTAGTAATATGCCCCGGCCACTGAAAGGTTTTTTGGGTTGCAGGCTAAATTTGATCCTGTGAGCAATGGGAATTAAAAATTCTTTCATCATCATCGGCTGTCTCATCAAAACTTATATTCTTTTTCCCTTAATCTCATTACAGGGTTTTCAAAGTACTTATATAATACTACCGATAACATAATAGTTAAGCTAAAATAAAGCACCGCGTATACTACAGTGAGCATATTGGAATACGGCTTTAGATTAATAATCGGGTATAAAATCAAGGGGTAATGAATCAAATAAATTGAATAGGAAATAATGCTAATGTAGGTTATGGGAACCGAAATAAATTTAGGGGCAGTGTGCAAGCTGTTAAGTAGCGGTATCAACAATAAAATCCCTAAGGCCACTACATCAAAAAATATAGTATATCCTGGCAGGCCTGCCATAAATAAAGGCTTGGAAATATAGATGATCCCGATCCCGAGTAAAAATTTAACAACCTTATACCTATTGAATAAGGCTGAATAATAATAATTAAAGTATGCTCCTAATACACCAAAAACAATAGTATCTAACCGGGTCACTACTGTCTTCCTGAATAGGCTATCCCATAGTTCATATTCCGGCGCTTCCCTGGAAAAGAATAAACCCTTCTTTAGCCTGTAAAGAAGTGGGGCCAATAAAAAAATAAGAATCGATAGAAATATGATCCTCTTTATAGACCACGCTGGTAATAGACGACGTAGTATCGCAACGGAAACAGGGAATAGTAAATAAAACCATTCCTCAACAGCTAAGCTCCATGCAATAGGAAAGAAGTCGGGATGAGAGTTAAATATGTTCTGACTGAATAATAAATACTTGGCTGAGTAATCTCCTGAATTGCCCGTGGTGAGATAGATGAATACCAAACTCAAAATAAGAACAAGAAAATAATTAGGTAAGGTTCTAAACCATCGACGTTTCCAAAAGTTGAGAATTGAATACCTGGTTAGTCCATTAATCTCAAATGACTTTATTAAGATCGAGCCGATTAAAAATCCACTTAGTACGAAAAACAAATCTACACCGTCTACATATTTAAAGTGATAGTATTTGGGAAAATTTTGCTTAATAATAAACTCGCTATGAACTAATAGAACGATAAGAATTGCAGCAGCCCTAAGCATGTCAAGACCGAAAATACGTTTATCGGAATCGTAATTTATCTTTAAAAAGTTTGGCATAAGGCCGGCTCTTTCTCGTGTTGGCTTTGTGCCAGGAATATCCTTAATAAGTGTTAACTCGTTATGTTGCATAATCAACTTCCTGTTTCCCAAATTTGTTCCAGATCTCATTAGTTAGTTGACCACTGATTTGAAAGGATATAACGGCAATACTTAACCTGGTGCTGCCTCGTTTAAAAACCTGAAACTTACGTTAAGCCAATCTTTGACAGGTAATCTTTTAGTTTAGATTTAAGCCTTGCATATTCCGACTCCTCAACCATGATGTTCTGTTGTGGATAGAATCTTTCATGTCTTAATTTCTTTGCAATTTCGAACTGCTCATTGTATTCAAAATTAAATGCTTCATTTAAACTGTCGATAACCTTAATACCATTTTCATACATCTCCGTATGGGTTTGCGAGGACCAGATGCCGCCGTTATGTACCCGGTAAACCGCCATACAATCTTTTATATAATATATTTCCCCTTTTGTTGCATTCAGCAATTTTAATCCATAATCATTTCCAGCAAACCCTTTATACCAGGTTGGAAATATTTTGAAGTGATCATAAACTCTAAAAAGACAGGATACCGTAGCAATAAAATTGTTGTGAGCTAAATCTACAACATTGAAACTTTTATTCACTTCAATGTTATTATAAAATTCCTTTTGGCCATTCTCACGCAGTACCATTACTTCATGAAAACATATTGCATATTCATCATTTGCTTCTAAAAAGTCTACTTGCTTTTGCAGTTTGTATTCATCACACCAATAGTCATCTCCTTCACAGATGGCTATGTACTTGGCTCCAGAACACTTTCTGAATATATTAATAGCATTTTCGCTGGGGCCAATATTTACGCTATTAACTGTGAGATTAATTCTTCCGGGGTATTCATGAACTAATTCATTACAGATATCCGTTGTGCCATCTGTGCTATTATCATCGCCTATAAATAGTTCAACCGCGAAATCTGTTTGTTGCATCATTATGCTTTCCACTGCCTGCCTAATGTATGACTTATGATTATAAGTAATCATATAGACAGAAACAGTTTTCTCACATAGTGTTTTACTCATAAATGGCGTATCCAATTCCTGATTTTCCGAAACCGTTTCCATTGTATATCATAAGTTTTTTGTCTTCCAGAACAAGAACATGACAATAAGCAATCATTTGGTGATCCCAATCAGATACGTTCGCTGACATTTTTATTCCTACTAATTCATTCATTTTCTCCCAAACAATACCATCAAATGATTCTGCGTATCCTAATCTGTATGCTTTGTCTCTGTTAGTCCTATAGTCAGCAATTTTACGATAAGAATAATACATTTTATAGATGCCATTTTCAAAAAAAACAGTAGGTCGGCCTATTGCTTCTGCGTCTGCATCATAATCTATACAAACAATTCCTTTTTTATTCCAATTAATACCGTCACCAGATTCGCAATATTTTATATGATATTTTGGTTCAGGATGATTATTAATAATTATCCATTCTGTACAGGATATATACCACATACGCCAAATTCCATTTTCTAATAAAACAAAAGGAGCCGTATTAAAGTAAGGTTCATTTATATCCCTATCGAGAATAGGGCCGTTTGAATGTTTTAAAAAAGTACCTCCACCGTCTTCACTAATTGCAAGTCCAATTGATAGCCGATAACTTACAGTAACTTGTGGATTCCATCCGATATAGTACATGTATTTTTTATTGCCGTAGGTTACAATACATGAAGGCATTATCCCACAATCATCAAATGTGCCAAGCTTACCGAGTTCCAGAATTGGGAAATCATTTATCGTGTATATTTCCTGTAGGTTCTTTGCATTAACATCAATTGAAAATGGTAACGACTTCCCCTCTTTATTTCTGGAACTGAAATATATCCTTAGCCTTCCAGGAGTTATTTTGTCAATGTAAGGAATAGCCGCATGGGAATGCATTAAAGCGTTGCTTCCATCAGGCATATAAATAATTCCTTTTTTTATCCATGCCATTTTAAATCAATTGAGTACTGGTTTTACCCTCCATTTTTTTTGCAGGATTCCCAATATATATTCCCCACTCTTCAGTATTTTTTGTAATGGCCGCAGCCATCGCAACCAGTGTACCCTTTGCAAGGATGATCCCATCACGAAGGGTCGAAGTAACGCCTAAAAAAGAATTTTCTCCAACAATACAGTGACCGGAGATCACAACATGAGAGGTTACCGTCACATGATCTTTGATTTCTCCGTGATGACCAATATGGTTGCCACTCCATAACACTACATTATTACCGATCTTAGTAAAAGGCTGTAGTGTATTATTCTCGAGTATAAAACAATTGTCACCGATTTCATTGTCAAAAATGGTAGCCTTACTGCTTATATAACTGATCATCCGATAGCCCTTTTCCTTTATCTTATGATAGATTGATTCTCTAATCTGATTCATTTTTTGTGGCGCCAACGGAGCAAAAAAACAAAATTCATTTGCCGGGTATGTTGCGTCCACCATTTCAAATGGAACAACTGGCAACCCTTTGAACAGTCTGTATTTTGGAAGATAAGCTTCATCCACACAAAATGCCACTACCTCAAAAACGGAATCATTCACCAGGTAATAATGAGCCAACTCTGCGTAATCTTGTAAGCCAAAAATGATGACTTTATTTTTCTCCATTATAAAATGAATTACTTGTAAACATAAGTTGTGTATTCGTACAAGCCATAATCATTGCGGATAATAAAATGGCGAGATAGATTTTTTGTCAGGAAATCAATTAGCATGTCCGTAGGCAAATGAAATAAATCGTTCCTCTCCCAAGCCACTGCCTTAGACATCACATTAAAGGCAACTCCCCTGTTTGCGATGTTAAAAACTTTCAAAATCATTTCACAGAAATATTGCCACATCTCTTCAAAACTCATTTCTCTCTTTTCTGTAAACACTCCATTCATTATTACAAAATCAAAACGGGGTAACTCTATGTTTTCAACCAAAATATCTGTACAGTAGAACGGAATAGTCGGATATTTTTGTCTGCACAACGCTATAAATTTTTCGGAGATATCTAATCCTGTGTATTTTATTTCAATCTTTTTCTCGCTAATATAATTCACTATATGAGCGGCGCCACATCCAAAATCCAAAAGTGTGGGCTTATTCTGCACCACATTATCGAAATTTACGATATCCAGCATCACCTTATACCGCTTGCGTACATCCTCTTCGTTTGGCCAATCTACTCCCCTATGTGTATCTCCGTATAACTGCAAACAATTTTCATAATGCTTAACAATCTTATCTATGTAGCCTTTACTCATAAAAGTTCATATTGATTAAGCATAAAAGTTACTTCATCCTTTGGATTGAACATCAGCAAATCGATTATAGATAGAGAGGAGACAAACTCATTGTTAAACTGCTTATAACAAATAGGTAAACTCTTAATAAAGCTGAGTGCGATCCCATTTTTCTTAAATATATCTCTGGAGTATATTTCCATTCCTCCTGAAAGATTGATATAATGGTCAGCATCTTCTTTTTTACAAATATCTAAAATTCGGTCCTGACCTTTTAACATGGAGTTTCCATATTGGGAAGATGTGCTTACCACTTCTGTTGAAACATCTAAGTATTTCAAAACAGCCTTGATAGACATGGTTGCCATATTACTTATGCTTGTATGTTCTGCAACGATTGTTTCCAGTATGATAGGGGAAACTTCAGAATACCTTGGAGCTTTTTTATAAGCAAGTTCCAAGGATTTCAGCAGCTTAGTTTTCCACTTTACTTCCCGGGAAATGTGTGTTTCATTTATTAAACGATTTTGGCTGACATTTTCTAAAGGAATAGTAAATAAGTCCCGTTGAGCATTTAAAAGAATATTGTTGCGATTTATCCATCCTTTTTTTATAAAGTTCACATCATCATATATTACAAACTTATTCACGGCATTTATTAATTGAAAATAACCAAGGTAAGGAAAGATGTACGGCTGCATGACGGCAAGCTTCATTCTAAACTATTGCATTTATTACATTAGCAATCCGGCATACATCAGCTTCCGGCAAATCAGCAAATAAAGGCAGTGACAGCACCCTTTTGCTGACATCTTCTGAAACCGGGCAGGATTGCATTTTATCAATGAAGGGCAATTGATTGAGGGAAGGATAAAAATATCGCCTCGTAGAAATCCCTTGCTTCAATAATTGCGCTCTTACCTTTTCTAATACTTCCCCGGCCTGGAATACAACCGGGTAATACGCATAATTATATTGCAGGTTGCGATCAAAAACAGGAAGCTGTATTTTTTCGAGATTCAATAAACTGCTGTACAGGTTAAAAATTATTTCTCTCCCCTTTATTATCTCCTGCACCTTCGGCAACACACAAAGCCCCATGGCGGCATGCATTTCAGAACTTTTTGCATTAATGCCTACACAAAAATAATCGTCGCCAATGTGACCAAAGCCCCTCTGTAAATAAAGCTGCCCAGAAATTTCTGCATCGTTGGCTATAATACAACCACCCTCCCCCGTATGAAAAACTTTGGTTGCATGAAAACTACAGGTGCTGATATCGCCATAGCTTAATAAAGATTTGTCTTTGTAGGTGCAGCCAAACGCATGAGCCGCATCGTAAATTACTTTGAGGTTGTATTTCTTTGCTATGGCATCAATTGCCTCAATATCGCAGGGTATCCCGTACACATGTGTTGCCAGTATAGCTTCTGTATCTGCGGTAATTGCCGCTTCGATCTTTGCAGCATCAATACAAAGGGATAGCGGATCAATATCAACAAACACCGGCGTGCAGCCCTCCCATAAAATGACATTGGTAGTGGCCACATAACTAAAAGGCGTGGTGATCACTTCTTTTGTAATATTCAACACCTTTAAAGCCATTTGTAACACAATGGTTCCGTTGCATGTGAACAAGAGATTTTCTACTGCCAGGTAATCCTTTAACTTTCGCTCCAGTTCCTGTGCCAGGTCGCCGCTATTGGTGATCCACCCCTTGTCCCACGCACGCTTTAACAAAGCAGTATACTCTTCAAAAGGAGGCAGATATGTTTTGGTAACGTTGATCATTTACTTACAATGTATAAAACTGATTTGGGGGATATTCCATATAATAAAAAGGTCTTTGATGAAAAATCTTTTACAGTATACTCTCTAACTGTAAATCCTGTAGCTCGTAACCTCTCAATATAGCCCTGTTTTGAATACAACCTGACATGATCGTTCTGGCCAAACCGCTTCCATCTTTGTTCGGGATCAGTTATACTACTATCCTCGTCAATTTCTTTTAGTGGCAATACAATTGGCACCATGGCGATACCTGCCCCTCCTGGCTTTAGAACCCGTAATAATTCCTGCATTGCCTTTTTATCATCCATTACATGTTCAAGCACATGTGAACATATAAACAAATCGAATTTGTTATCCCGGTATTGCCACATGTCCATAATATCGATTATGTCATCCACTCCTTCCATAAGCAAATCTGCGCTGCGGTAATTAAATAAAGGATTATTCTTTAGAAACTTACTCAACGCTGCGTTTGGTGCGATATCCAATAAGTCAACGACTCTATCGACTGGCAGATATTTTTTTAAGAAAAGGGCATAGAGCCGGTCTCTATCCGTACTTCTGCAGCCAGGGCAATTGTATTCCTTATAGTTTAAAGTTTCTGCATCATCAAATGTGTAAGGATATCCTGTTCGTTGCACACTTTCAAAATACATGCTGGGAAGAGGTAAGAATGGACCTTCAAAGTTTAGATAACAAATATTGCAATATCTTTTGGCAGTAGATTTATTTGCTGCTAACCTTCTAATTTTATCTGTTACTCTCTTGATTATGTTCATGCAATTATTTTAAACTGAAATCCATTGTTGGCCTTACAAACCCGATCCACTTTCCATGCCAGCCACTTGCATCCCTTGATTCATTCACCTCGAAATTAACTATGTCTTCAAAATAATAAAGTGAAGATGATCTTTCCCCTACAACCATCATGGAAATTTTATAGAGACCGTCGTTGAGTAAATTTCCTGGTATATGGCATACACCTTTATGGACTCCTTTTGAAAGAAATTTTGCTTCTGTCCCCACATTAAAAACACATTCATCACCAATGGTATTTAACACTATGCTTAAATTAATTTCCTTATCGGTTACATTATTCCAAAAATCAAATTCAATATCTATCGGGGTTGCCAGGGTTATTAGTTCGCTGTTGCCAATGAATTGGGGAACAACTTCAATCCTTTTTAATTTTACTTTTTCATTACCTGGCGCCGTGCCTTCATCATTATAACGCTGCAATAAGCTGCTATTGGTATTATGGCTTAAGTATTGGTTCATCACCTGTTCTGTATCACCCATCGAACTTATTTGGCCGTTCTTTAGATAAATTGTCCTGGGGCATAAATTTTTTATAGCCGTCATATTGTGACTCACAAACAATACGGTTCTTCCTTCTTCTTTACTCACATCTTTCATCTTTCCTAATGCCTTCTTTTGAAACTCCACATCGCCTACAGCAAGCACTTCATCCACGATCATTATATCAGGTTCCAAATGCGCAGCTACGCCAAAGGCGAGGCGTACATACATGCCGCTGCTATATCGTTTTACCGGTGTATCTATGTATCGCTCCACCCCGGCAAAGTCAATGATCTCATCCAACTTTTTCGTGATCTCATATTTCCTCATGCCCATAATGGCGCCATTCAGGTATATATTTTCCCTGCCACTAAGCTCTCCATGAAAGCCCGTACCCACTTCCAGTAAGCTGGCAATACGGCCTTTCATTTTTATAGAACCGGTGGTAGGTGCAGTTGTTCGGCTGAGTATTTTTAGTAAGGTGCTCTTCCCTGCACCGTTTCGGCCTATTATGCCCACTACATCTCCCTGTTTTACTTCAAAGTTTATGTTGCGCAATGCCCACACATAATCAGATTGGCCAGCGGTAGTTCGGTCGTTTTCGTCGCCGAATGTTAAAAAAGGATCTTCCCTTCCCATCACGCTGTAACGCCACCTCTTAAAATCATCCTTCAAAGTATTTAAACCCACAGAACCGAGGCGGTACTGTTTGGATAAGCTCTCTATTTTTATTACCGTTGACATTTAAACTACAGTGTATTTTCTAAAACGATTTCTTGTAAATTCCATCATACTGTATCCATAAAACTCTTCTCCGTTTTATTGAACAGTACAATACCTGCCAAAAATAAAATGATCATCCAGCAAAAGCTGTATGTCAGTGTAGTGAGGGAAAACTCGCCTATCCCAAATACTGCATACTTGAATGCTTCAACGGGAGCTACCAGGGGATTCAATGAAAGCCAATATTTTATTTCGGGTGAAATCGACTTAAAAGAATAGACAACCGGTGTAGCATACATTAGCAATTGAATTGCAAATCCAATAAGTAAATTAATATCGCGGTATTTTGTTGTAACGGATGATACTATAATGCCAAAGCCAAAACCGATGCCGGCAAGCAGGACCATTGCAACCGGAATATAAAGTAATGCCCACCCCACCTGGGGATGGTATCCTTTGGCGGCAATGGCATAAAAATAAACTGACAGGAAGAAAGCGAACTGAATGCCGAATTTAATGACGCTCGATATTATACTTGCTATAGGCATGATAAGCCTGGGAAAATAAACTTTACCAAAAAGATTTGCATGGCTTACGAAAGTACTCGACGAGCTGCTGAAACAACCATAAAAGAAATTCCAGATAGTAATGCCGCCGTTAAAAAATAAAAACATCGGCACACCATCTGTTGAGAGCTTAGCAATGCGCCCAAATATCAGCATATAGGTGAGGGTACTAAAAATGGGAGAGAAAAAATGCCACAAAGGCCCCATGATGGTTTGCTTGTAAACGCCTACATATTCCCGGCGAACCCATAGCAATAACAGGTCGCGGTATTTCCATAGCTCTTTTAATTTAAGATCGAATAAACCATGGGCGGGCGTAATGATTAGGTCCCAGTGTTCCTCTTCCTGTTCAGCTCTTGCCTGCATATTCATTTTGTTCATTAATAGGTTTGTCCTAACATTGATTATAGTACAGGTAATTTTTTATCACTCGCTTATCATAAACGCCATTTATCAACTGTGATTGTCTATCAGGTCTTTTCGTATCCCGGAAATCAACTGTGCAATTACTCCTAAGCACCACAATAATACCGACACCAGGACTCCGCTGGCAGTGCCTGGCGTAACGCCTTTATCAGCCAGTATAAAAGGCAGGCCCCAACACAAAGTAGCTACCAGGAGGATTGATGATAACAAGGAAAAAAACTTATACGGTGCAAATACCGTGGCGATGAATACGATCTCTTTAATGGTATCCAGACCCGTTTTATAATTAATGGTGCTCTTGCCAAAGGCTCTTTCATTAACTCTAATGGGTATTTCTAACACCTGGTCACCAAAGTGAACAAATATGATCGTCATTATATCGCTGAATGCCATTGTATCAGGCGCTAACCTCACATACTTCCTGGCCAGGTCCGTCCGGTATATTTTCATACCTGAGTTAATATCAAAAATAGAAACCCTGATCATCAACTTTACAAAAAGACGGATAACTGACTTTCCAAATCCTCTCATATAGCTGGCATTCTTTTGGTCAATTCGTCCTCCAACAATTAAGTCCGCATCGGCGTCTTTTATCGCATTGTATAACTTCAAAATATCCTCGGTTCTATGTTGCCCATCTGCATCTACGGTAATTGTATAGGTTGTTGTTGCCAACCTGATACCGGTTTTTATCGCTGCGCCATATCCCTTATTTACTTTGTGGTGAACAACTGAAAGGATATCGCTATCGGCAAACCCATTCAGAATCTCTTTCGTATTATCCTTTGAGCCGTCATTTACGATGATGAGTTTAAATCCATTTGCAGATGCGAATGCTTTTAAATCCGGCACTACTACGGGCAAGCTTTCTTCTTCATTGTAAGCCGGAATAATAATTGTTAGCGACATAAAGGTTGCTACCTGGTACTGCTGATTTTAACAGCATTAGTGGAATCGCGTTTTAAGAAATAGGGAGCAAATTGATCACTATTCAAATTCGAAGATTGGTACTTACTATCTTCGAGCAGGATGACTCCCTGGGATTGTAAATAATAATATTCATCTGATGCCTTTGATAGCGGTTCAAAATAAACGAGCGATATTTTGCTACGATCATTTATGTTGAATGAAGAGGCAATATTTTTTCTAATTTTAAAATAGGTTTGAGCATTGATGCCCCAAAAGCCACTACGAATGGCAAAGTCATACGCAAAGAGATTGATAAAGAAAAGGCCTGCAATGATAACATTACTCAACCATCCTTTTCTTTTCGCCAGTAATATAATTAGAACATTCACCAGGCCAATAACTATTACGGGCCCATAATACCGGGTTTCCTCCACAAATGTCCAATAAGGTTTCATCCAGGTTTGTCCCGGGTTGTTGATAGTAAGAAATAAAAGAAAACCGAATACCAGGGCGCCGGCAGACAAGGAAATATTTATTGAATTTAGAAATGCGGCATTTGCATCCGGAAATTTTTTATTTAAAAAGGCCCCAAGGAACATCAGGTAAAAAATGGTTGTGACAAAAACAGCTATCCAGTTGAAGGGTATATGAATACCGAAATGATTTCGAATAAAATTTTCATAGGCCCATTCATACACTACCCCAAAATTAAAAAGAAACCCATCCGTTCTAACCAATTGGTTCCAGTGAGCATTGCCATGTAACGCATCGAAGCTGGAAACCATCTGCGATTTTCCTAACAGTAAATAATTAATGGCATATATTAAAATCGCCGCCGCCAGGGTATAAGAAATGATAGTAAATAGTTGCCTTAGCTGTTTGAAAACTTTTGTTCGCTCCTTTACTATAAATGCAGCAACAGGGTACATCAGGAAAGGTAAAAAGGAATATTTTACAAAATAACTACACGAAAGTAACAGCACGCAAATTGCAAGGTTTATATTCTTTTTGTCATCCTGGTATTTAAGGTTAAAATAAAAGCCCCATAAGCATAGGACGGTGGCAATGGTATCGGCCGGATAAAAATGAATAAATGGGGAAACTGAAATTATAAAAAAGAAAATGATAACTTTTTTTCTTTGATTTTCCAGCTTTAGATACACCATGTATTTTGATAAAAAGAGAATAAAGAAAAGGTTTGCCATCAGCTTGCCTGCCAGGGCGGTTGTTATTGCACTTTTAGTAATTAAATAAATGGGAGAAAGGAAAACTACCAGGCCGGCGGGCCATAAAGAGCATGGCTGATAAACTGTGACATTATTTTCGTCAATACTGGTTAAAGTAATCCCATGGCCATTTACAAAATTTTTAAGCGTATGGAGCTGGATCGAAATATCTGGGCACAGATGAAAATTATAATACTCTATGATGAGTAATGAAACAAACAATAATAAATAAAGTACACTGTTTGGAATACGCAAAAGAAAATCCTTACCCGCATTAAAAATATTATACAACCCTGAGAATACTGGTTTGCTGTTTTTCATAAAAGAAAAAACGTGCAACAGTAACCCGGCGAGTTACGGCGTGATGCTGCGCTTTGAAGTATACTTTCCTGTTTTATTATTGTTGGTTTATTGAAAACAGAATTGCACAAATTAGCTTTTGTGCCCAATAAAAATTTTCCGGTAATTAGTTGCAAGTGGATGGTTAGATAATACCGGGGGAAATAAAACATTTTTCACTTGCTGTTTCTTATCAAAATTATTTTCATCAACCTCGATGGTATCAAAGCCTGCGGCATTCATTGCCTGCACAAAATCATTTCCATAAATACGCAAATGATCTATCTGCCCGAATTTTTCTTCTCTTTCCTTTGGATCCGTTACGGCCAGGTCCTCATAAGTTTTTTCCAGGTTATCTTTTTGAGGAACCGTAAAAATGCAATGCCCTCCTTTAGACAAAACACGATGCACTTCCCTTAATGCTTTTTTATCATCATATACGTGCTCCAACACATCACATGCGATTATACAATCGTATTCCATATCCTGCAATTGGTGCATGTCTGAGATATCCATGTTATAATCGATATCAGGATACGTGTACCCTTCTGCTAACAAATCGGCTGTTTTGTATTTTTGGGCAACCGGTTCAATCAGGCCGCTCAATGCTTTTTCCGGTGCAAAATGGAGCACGGCTCTATTCTTAATTATTTTATCAATATTCCAATCTTTAGTAGAAGTTAATGTTGCCCATAACAGCCGCTGTCTTACTCCATTGCCGCAGTTTGGGCAAACACTGAATTGATGCCAGCTATCACTGTTTAAGATATTTGCTTTGTAATGGCAGATGTTACATTCTACCTTACTTCCAAAAAGTGAGTAATAAACCTGGCCGGCTTTTTCAGATATTAAATGATACCGATGATTTGTTCTGAATAAAATTGCCCGTATAATTTTTTTTATGATTTTCATTAGCGGGAATTGTTATAACTGCCCTATTAATTCCAGGCATTTGAAGTTTTCAGGAACCCATTTTTTGCTATACTCCGCGTTATTAGCGCCAACATCAAGGGTTGTTTTACATTTTTAAGCCCCGCTTCTTAAGGTCTTCCAGCAATAAAACCATACTGCCAACAGGTCTTTTATCGGAGCCTACTACATTACTATGATCTATACTAACATCAATTCTTCTGATTTCATAACCAATTAACTTAAAATCTTTTTAATAAATCTTTTCATAATTATGTTGTGAATATCTCCTCCAAATTCCTGAGGGGATATCCGGGTCAATCATTTACTATTCAAAGCCTTGAAGTTTGTATAAGGCTACTAATGGAAAGGCCATAGATATCACTAATCTTATACTTCTACACCGTATCCATAAACATTCTTTCCACGTTACTGAAAATGATTATGCCGGTAACCAGTATCACCATAATAATGCTATCACTTCGAAATAATGCAAACCGGAATGCTTCGACGATTGGAGTTAATGGATGTCAGGCAATCCAGACAGCAAATGACCGTCCTTTTTTAAAAAACTCATTAGGTAGGCTACCAGTGGGGCATATATAACTATAGAATATCAAGCAAGGAATGTACTGAACCGGATAGTATGGGCAATCATTCAAAACGCTTGCCTTACTGCGACAGAAAGCCTCTAAAATTCTCTCTTGAAATCACTGTTGATGTTGCATCATAAGCCGTTTTAAAAGCTTGCGGTATTCTATCCCTGCCATCTGCTTTCCACTTTATCTCGTAGCCATTGATCGTCCCATTGGATTCTTCTACATAATCAATTTCCTGCTGTTGGGTAGTGCGCCAAAAAAATGGAAGCGCAACGCTTTTATTGTATTGCAATGCTTTTAGTCTTTCCGAGATCAAAAAGTTTTCCCATAAAGCGCCTTTGTCCTGCCGCAAACCGAGGGAATTCATGTTGGCGATAATCATATTCCGTATGCCATTATCCCAAAAATAAATTTTTCGGTTATTTTTTATTTCATTGCGAAGGTTTCTGCTAAAACTTCGCAGGCGAAATATAATGAACGCTTTTTCAAGCAAGTCCATATAGACCATAATTGTATTTTTATCGATCTGCAATAGTTGCGCCAGTTCATTGTAAGACACTTCGGATCCCAACTGTAACGCAAGCGCCTGTAATAGCCTTTCCAGCAATTCAGGTTTACGGATATTTGCCAGGGCTAATATGTCCTTATACAAATAGCTATTGGCCAGTTGTTGCAGTGTTTCCTTTTCTTTGCCGGGCCGGTTAATTACATCCGGGTACATTCCATAAATTACCCTGTGCTCTAACTGTTTCTCTGATTCAACAAAACCAACGGAATTTTCCAGCTCCTGCCAACTGATGGGGTACAACAAATATTCCCATTTCCTTCCGGTAAGCGGCTCGTTGGCCTGGTCGTTTATTTCCAATGCCGATGAACCACTTACAATTAACTGAACCTGTTTAAACTGGTCGGTTATTAATTTTAAAGTAAGCCCCGTCTGTGGCAAACGCTGTGCTTCGTCTATAAAAACGATTGTATGGGATCCAATTATTTGTTGTAACCGAAAAGTATCCGGCTCCAGGAGCAACTGCCTTACAGTGGCATCATCGGCATTCAAAAAAAGATGGTTTTTGTCTCTTAGTATTTCATTGATCAGGGTGGTTTTGCCTACCTGGCGGGGGCCTAAAACGATAATGGCCTTGCCGCTAAAAAAATCATTTTCAATTGATTGCTGAATTATTCTCGGAATCATTGCTTTATTCTATTCACCAAATTTACCCATAATTTGGTGAATGTAATCACTAAATTTGCAATGTAATTGGTGGTTATATCCACTTTCTGTGACCATATTGCTAAGCCGGTAACGTTCCCCACCAGGCGAATATCTTTAAAAATACCCACGGATAAAAACGATTAAAAGTTCCAGTGCGGGGGTATCAACGGTTTGGTAGTGTAACATCTGAACTGATCTTTAAAGTATCGACATCCCAAAAAAGCTGTGGTGATAATTATGAAACAGCGTTCATAGACATTTAGGGTGGAAAGTTTGGGTTACAGTTTTTTGTTTGGGTTTTCGGTTTGGTCAGCTATAAGCCTTTAGATGCTTAGGTTTTAGGACTTAGGTTGATTCTGTTATAATGAACCATGAACTTATAAGTCATAAACACCAACCATTAAACACGAAACCAAAAACACCAAACATTAACTACCAACCAACTCTTCAATAATCCTCTTTAAATTTTCCTTATAAACGAGGTAACCAAACTTGTCTAACACTTCTACCTGGTCAGGAATATAGGCAGCTTTATTATTGATCACTTTTTTAATAGCTTCTGTAATCTCTTCTTTACTATCCGGGTCAACCAACACACCAAATTTCCCATCGCAAAGTGCATCCACTGAACCATCTTTATTGCCGGCGATCACCGGCTTCCCATAGTACATGGCTTCAATAAACACGAGGCCGAAGCCCTCTTTTTTGCTGGGCATAATGTACAGGTCGGCAAGATCATAATGTGCAGCCAGTTCTTCATCCGGTATGAACCCGGTAAAAATGATATTATCCTCCAGTTGCAGCACTTTGATAATATTGGCCAGCCGTTGCTTTTCGATTGCATCGTATTTTCCAACCACCAGGTATTTAATGGATGGATAAAATTCTTTTAAGTTTTTAACAGCATATAAAACATTGTCATAACCTTTATACCGTTCCTTAGAGGAAAGCCGGGAAAGTGTGAGGAGTACGATATCGGTATCCATTAATTGGTAACGGTGCAATAAAACCGGATCTTTTCCACGGATGCTGCTTTTTACTAAAAAAGGGTCCAGGCAATTATTAAGGATGGTAAATGTTTCTTCTTTCAATCCGTATTCGTCTATCATCCTTTCTTTCGTGAACCGGCTCACCGGTAATATCTTATCAAATTTACCCAGCATATACCTCTTCCACGCCGGAAGCGGGTTCCATACTTCAATGCCATGTGCCAGCAATACCAGGCTGGTTTTGGGAGACAACCATTTTATCAGATAACCTACCACCAGTAAATTAACATGGCTCATGATCACCATCTTACTATTGATCCCATGTTGTATTGCCCTAATAACAAATTTTAGTTTTTCCTTTCTAAATCCATAAAACACCGGCTTCGGAAAGTATTTTTCATCCACATCCCGGCTGGTGTCATACATTGAAAGCACTTTTAGTTTCCCCAGCTTATTTTCCTCCCCCATTTCAAACAGGGCCATTCCTGCAACCCGGGAAACTTTTTCGATGCCACCTGTTGCAGAAAATACTCTTAATGTTAGGAGTATGGTTTCGTTACGCACGGTATTTATTCTCCATAAGCAATAGGGTAAAGAACTGGGACCAGTGCATTTCATTCATCTGTAATTTTTTGTGCCATGCAGATAACCGTGTGCCTTTAGCGGCAGTACTATACCTGTCATGACTTAACCAATCTTTAAAGGGAAAAGAAAAACCCATTTTGGGCCGGTCCCAGATAGGCCCTGGTAATATTTCTTTAAAGGCATCGATCAGCAATTGCTTCTTTAAAGCGCCTGCATATTTAACTCCCGAGCCAATGCCAAGGGAAAACCTGGTAAACTCATCATCCAAAAAAGGTACCCTTATCTCGATTCCATGGGCCATGCTCATCACATCCGCATCTCTCAATAATTGGTTTTGCATGTAAAAATTCCTTTCCAGCCAGCTTGCCTGGTTAGCCGGGCTCAGATCATCCAACTGTTCCATTACGGGTTGGGTTTCCAGTATTTTCCATACTTCGCTTTCGTCCATATCTAATTGCCGGGCAATAGCAATAGGGGTAAACTGCCCTCTTAAAAAAAGATACTGCCCTACCGGTCCGGGTATGCTTAAGTATGCCATACGGCCAATTCTCTTGTAAGTCGTATACCTGCCTGCTCTTAATATTCCGCCAGGCAAGTCATCCAGCACCATGGTAGCGTATATTCTTTTAAAAGAAGGGTAGCCACCATATAACTCATCTCCCCCAATACCGGATAGCACTGCCTTAAGGCCATTTTTTTTGGCATAACGGCTAATGAACCAGGTATTAATACCATCGCCACTGGGCAGGTCCATAGCATTGATTATGTCGGGTAGATGCTGGTGAAAATCCTGCTCGTTTACCAGGTGCTGGTGATGATCGCAATTCAGCCGTTGTTGTAAAAGATCCTGGAATGTTTTTTCTGAATATTTCGTTTCTTCAAAATAGATCGAAATAGTATTTAACATTGACTGGTGCCTGTTGGCAAGCAGTGAAATGATACTGGAATCAAGCCCCCCGCTTAAAAACACACCAATGGGCGCATCGCTTAACAGGTGTCTTTTAACAGCTCTCTCCAGCATATACCTCACCAGTTCGATGGCGTCTTCGCGGTCGGCGATGATCTCTTCATATTCGTATGCCGAGAATACCCGTTGCAAACACTCGCCGCTACTTGCGTTGTATTGGAGGTAACAACCTTTTTCGAGTGGCTTTACCTCTTTTAATGTTGTAACAGGTTCGGGCAAATGTCCATAAGCCATCAGGTATACCGGCCAATCAGGGTTAGTTTCTTTAAGGTAATCGATAGGTTCAAAACCCCTGACCTCAGAGGAGAAAGCAAGCCCTTCGTTTGTATGAGCATAATAGAGCGGCTTGATACCGGAAGCATCTCTTACCAGGTACAACTCCGATGTTTCCTTATCCCATAAAGCAAATGCAAACATTCCATTGAAGCGGCTGAATGACCCGGTGCCCCATTTGGCAAAAGCCGCAAGGATTACTTCCGTATCACTATGGGTATCGAAAGAAAGGCCTAACCTAACGAGCTCCCTTTTTATTTCGAGGTAATTGTATAATTCCCCATTATAAGTTAACTGGTACCGTCCATTGCAATAAGGCATTGGCTGATGTCCTGCAGCAGTGAGATCGATCAAAGATAGGCGCCTGTGTCCAAGCACCAGGTGATTGGTGGCATCTGTATATAAACCTTCATCATCAGGTCCGCCGTGTTGCAACAGGCAACACATTTCCTTCACTATGTTTTCAAGAACTATAGTTGGGAGGATTGGATTTATTATACCTGCGATTCTACACAAGGGGATTTGTTAATGTGCTAATTAGCTAATGTGCTAATTTGCTAATGTGAAAATTTGAAAATGAAGCAGCAGCGGTGAATGGTGAATGTCATGCTGGTTCATGGTTGATGGTTCATAGATCATAATGAGTTGGAATTACCAATTGACAGTTAGTCATTGATACCTATGAACCATTACTATAAATCATAAACCATAAACTACTACTGAACCTTTCATTCAACTCTCAGCATGCATGTATTCTGTATATGTTTTTAAAACCTCCACTTTTACTGACTCCCAGGATAGAGGTGTTAGCAATATTGGCATTATATCTTCATCAGCATCATTAAAATAAACGAGGCTTTTTAAAACCATAAACAAAGAGCCGTCTTTATATTTAGCCAGGTACAACTCCAACATCTCCTTCAGAGAAATATATTGTAATAATAAGTGCAAGTCGTAAAAATCCTTTTTGGTTCCTCTTCCAGTAATGGCGGACAATTTCATTGCCGCGATGTCATTTATATCTGCGAGGCGAAGGCCATCTACAACGAGTAATTCACCAATCCATGGATACTGATAATTGACTATATCAACCTTAATTCGATTGACCAGGTAAACATGAATATTTTTTGAGTCTTTTATTATTTTTATTTCCCCCAGGCTGGATAAGGCATCGTTAATTTCAAATATATCTGCCTCAACTTTCCCAAATAAATCAATATCTACTGATTTCCTATGACCAAATTGAAGAGATAAGGAGGTCCCTCCCACGAGACGTAAGTCTTTAAAGATATTTATAGAGAGAAGTCCCTTTAAAAGTTCCAGTGTTGGGGTATCAACTGTTTGGTAGTGTAGCATCGAAACTGAGTTTTAGGAACACCGGAAAGAACCGAAATAAATGCAAGTGCTCTCGGGTCAAGGTCTCTTAAATTTTGGACTGTTTGTGTGATCGTATTTAGGCCGTAAAATTTGTTGATGATCTTCCAGTCCTCGATGAATCCATATTCTAAAGTGCGTTGTATTATAAAAGATTTATTCTTTTCGCTATCTATTTGCGAGGGGTCAACATCCCAGAATAAATGCGGGGATAAGTTATGTATAGGCAGGTTGGTTTCCATGAGAATGGTCAATTGTGAATCAATGTCGTTGACAGAAGCCTTGGCACATTTTCACGCAAAGGCGCAAAGAAGTACAAGGTAAGAAAGCAAAGAAGATGAAAACAGACTTTGTGGCTTTGCTTCTTTTCATTCTTTGCCTGAAATTTCTACAATAAGCGACATTGAATTGTGAATGGTCAATTGTATTAATCGAAGATTGCTAAGGGTCTAAAGTTTACACCTTTTTAAAAGGTGTAAACTTTTATGCTCAAGCCAGCGGTCAATTGTAAGTGGTGAATGTGGGTGATCATTCATCAAACATCAGCCCCTCTATTATATTATAATTGGTACTTCATGAAGTATAAACAAAATCAGACATCATACATCAGACATCATACATTTTGTGTCGTGTGTTTTTTTGTACTATAAAATTCATATTTCTCAACAAACTCTTTATATGTCAATGCTATGCCATCCTGTAAGCCAATTGTTGCTTTCCAGCCCAGGGCGTTTATTTTGTCGACGTTCATTAATTTTCTTGGAGTGCCATCGGGCTTTGTATCATCGAATACCAGTTTACCTCCGTACCCGGTAGCCTCTTTTACCATCAGGGCAATATCGGCAATGGTATGATCGTCTCCCCACCCTATATTTAAGATACCCGGCCTCTCATATTCCTGCATCAGGAAGTAACAGGCTTTGGCTGCATCATCTACATGCAGAAATTCGCGGCGTGGACTACCGGTGCCCCATACAATCACTGACTCTGCATTGTTGATTTTAGCTTCGTGAAATTTACGTATCAAGGCAGGCAGCACATGAGAATTCTGAAGATCATAATTATCACCGGGACCATACAAATTGGTAGGCATAGCGCTGATAAACCTGCACCCATATTGCTGTTGATAAAACTGGCACATTTTGATACCTGCTATTTTAGCGATGGCATAAGCTTCATTGGTAGGTTCCAGCGGGCCGGTAAGCAGGTAATCTTCCAGTAGAGGTTGCGGTGCATTTTTGGGATAGATGCAACTGCTGCCAAGAAACAACAACTTTGTTACTCCGGAACGGTATGACTCGTGAATAACATTATTTTGTACAGCAAGATTATCATATATAAATTCCGCGGGGTAGGTATTATTGGCGTGGATGCCTCCTACTTTGGCGGCGGCCAAAAACACATAGTCCGGCTTTTCTTCTTCAAAAAATGTCCGGACTGCGTTATGGTCCCTGAGATCGAGTTCGGAAGAGGTGCGGGCTATTATATTAGTGTAACCCGATCCTTTTAATAATCTGTAAATAGCGCCACCTACAAGGCCTCTGTGGCCGGCGACATAGATTTTGTCAGTTAGTTTCATTAGTGAATGGTGAATGGTGAATGGTGAATGGTGAGTGGTGAATGGTCAATGGTCAATGGTGAAATATTAATGTAAGGGTCACTAAGGGTCTAAAGTTTACACCTTTTAAAAAGGTGTAAACTTTTATGCTCATGCCCATTGGCGACATTGATTTTTCAGTCGTGTATGATCAATATGAATGGCCAATTGTGAAATGTTGAAGAGTATTTCGGATTTATTGTTCAGCTAAGTCCGGGTTCTACAATGAACTATGAACAATGAACCGTCAACTACCAACCATCAATTATCAATTAGCCATTATCAATTAACTCCAGGTTCTTTTTATCAAACTGGGCGCTTAATTGTACTCCCAATGTGTCGATCCTCACCTTGGCTTTGTTTCCGGAAACTTCTATTAATATGCCCTGGTAGTTCATTAGCAGCCCCTGTTTGATCCTGACTTTGCTATCTACCCGTAAACCGGGACTATCTTCTATCTCTACATTAGAAAACTCATTCAGGAACTTACGAATCGTTTGAATTTCTTCATCTCTCACTATGGCGGGTTTCCCTAACCAGAATACAAAATTCAAGACCCCATTTATACTTTTAAGTGCCCATTTTTCTTCATCGGGAACTCTTACAAAAACGTATGACTTGAATATGGGTTCTAATACTACTTTCTTACGATCGCTCCATTGCCTTAGCACTTTGTTAAGTGGGCAATAGGCTTCAATGCCTTTTTCATCGAGCAGTTTGGCTACTTTTTTTTCCCACCTTGGCTTGGTGTAAATGACAAACCAGTGTAATCTTTTTTCTGACATAACAAAGCTTCGCTGTCCTCAGTCACATGACTGAAGAATGCAGGGTGGCTACTAACGTGTTCTTTTAAACCTTATTTAACGACCGGCAAAAATGATCTTACCAGGAATGTTTAGTCAACTTCCTGCTTTCTCTTTTTGAAGGTAAAAACTTTTTTTGCGTATGATAAAACACCCCATAGATTCTTAAACCCCGGATGAAGCTTATCTTCCAAATAGTAGCTATTGCCCTCGTTTCCATAACCATAACCGTATCCATAACCATAACCATAGCCATAGCCATAGCCGTTTCCATAGCCCCCAAACCCATAATTAAATATGGATACGCCCCTTGGCTTGATGCCATTGAACACAATACATAGACCATTAAATTTTTTCTCCTGTTTAAACCCTTCGATCATGCGCAGGAATACATTGGGCGTAATCTTATGCCGCACCACAAAAATGGTAGTATTGGCATAAGGTGCCAATAATTGAGCATCTGTAACCGGGCCTATAGGGGCGGTATCAATAATGATATAATCAAAACGGTTTTTCAATTCATCCATCAGTTGGGCAAACTCAGGCCGGCCGATAAGTTCAGTGGGATTGGGCGGTATAGGCCCTGCCGGAATAATGAATAAATTATCATAACCGGTCACCCTTACGATGGAATCAAGAGATGCTTTATTCACCAGGTAAGAAGATATGCCAGGATCACGTTTAACATTAAACCGCTTGCTCAGCTTTGGTTTACGCATATCCAATTCCATGAGCGCAACTTTTTTTCCGGTAAGTGTTAGGCTCATTGCAAGGTTGATGGCGGTAAAGCTTTTTCCCTCTCCAGAAATGCTGGACGTTACCAGTAGTACTTTGTTCTGCTCATTGAATCCCATAAAGGCGAGATTAGTACGCAATGCCCTGAACTGCTCCGCAATAACCGTCCGTTTGCCTTCCGAAATAGCAATGGTTTCATGGGTTTTTGCCTGGACAATCTCTGCAATTACAGGAACCGTGGTTTTGTTTTCTACTTCAGACCGAAATAATATTTTATTATTAAACTGTTCAAAAGCCTGCACATATAATACGAAAGCCAATAGCCCGACAATAAATCCGGCCATATAAAAGTTATTAGCAATGGGGCTTATGGGGCCATAGAAAAATCCCGGTTCCAGCACCCTTAGATCCGCTGTAGTGGATGCAGAGGAAAGCGCCGTCTCTTCCCTTTTTTGCAATAAATAAGTGTATATATTATTTTTTATTGACTGCTGCCTGCTGATCTCCAACAACACCCGCTCTTTTGAAGGTACCTGGCTTAGTAAATTATTATTAAGCGCAATAGTAGCATTAATTGAATTTTTTTCGATAGCATAATTCTTTCTTATATTATTAATATTTTCCGCGATATCGTTTTTTAACCGATTGATTTTTTCCTGGCCCAATAACACCACTTCGCTTTGCTCCCCTGAAATGCTCTTTAGTTTATCCTGTTCAAACTCTGCTGAATATAATTGCTGTAACAAGGCGCCGAGTGTAGGGTCTGAAATCATTGTGAGGGAAGGGACTATGCCAGGCTTGGTTCCTTTACTGTTAATATACCGTTGCAAATCATTTAATACCTCAACCTGCAGGTCAAGGCCGCTCTTGCGGATATCCAGAGCTTTTACATTATTAAAATATATGGATGCCTGGGTACCCAGGTCAATTACTGATTCCTTTGACTTGAAATTCTGGATATTCCTCTCTACACTGTCAAGTTGCCCTATTACTGTGCTTAGCCGGTCCTCAATAAAATTAAGCGTATTAGTTGCTATCTGGTTCTTATCCTCGATACCTTCAATACTATATAATTTACACAATAGGTTAAGAATATCTACGCCCTTGGCGGGTACAGTGGTTGAAATGGATAAATCAAGAACAGTGGAAGAATTAGAAAGTGGCGAAGCTTTTAAAGAATTTACGATTGATCCTGCTGTACCGGCAGGAGAACTGAATATCACGAAGAAATTTTTACCTGTTACGTTACGATTATAGAAGGGGTTCGGGCGAACGATATAGTTAGTCCCCAGCACGGAAAAAATGCCATTTAGTGATATTTCCTGGTTATTGATGGTTATAGTATTCTTTTTCCAGTCTAAGTCAAACGCATATTTACCTCCGCCATTAATACTATCCTTATTTATTGCAATAAAAGTTACAGGTGCGTCACCTTTATATAGCTCCTCCGTTTGTACATTTCCTTCATTAAATACACTGGCATAAAGATCCAGTTGCTTTACCACTTCCGCCATTAGTGAGGTGGAACGCAGCACAAGGATCTCATTTTCCACAATTTTCTTTTCACTAAAAATATTCAGGGCATCCAATACCTTACTATCGCCCCCGCCCTTTTGAGGATCTTTTAGCAATACTTTAGTGGACGCTACATAGATTCGTTTTTGTGCCCGAAGATCCACCATAGCAACTATCAAGGAAATGGTTGTGAGCACTACAAATACCGGCCAAAAAGGAACGAACCTGTGTACGATCTGCGAGAGAATATTCGTTTGCGGCTTTTCTTTAAAAAATTGGTCTTCATTCATTGTATCCAATTACATTTCTGCTGTTAACGAAAAATCCTGTCAACTATTAAAAAAACGAAAGTTATTGCAGAGAGAACAGTGGTATAAAGCAATTGATTCCTTGTTCGCCTGGCTTCAGTAGCAATTTTTTCTTCATTTGGCTTCATCACCACTATATCATTGGGCTGCAGGTAATACCAGGGAGAAGTAAATATGGAAGGGTCTTCCAGGTTGAGGTGCTTAAACTCTTTTGCACCCGGTGTTTCCCGTATCACCAATACATGGTTTAATTCTGAATTAGGCGTCATTGCATTTGTCCTGGCCATTACTTCCAATATGGGCATCTTTTCATCCGGCATATCTACCACGGTTGAGCTGGCCTCACCAAACACAGTCACCTTATGATTTACAAAGTTTACGGTTACAACCGGATCCTTCAGAAAAGGCAGCAGTTCGTTTTCAAGTTTAAGTTTTAGTTGTTGCCGGGTCATGCCTGTCACAGCCATTTTACCCAATTTGTGCATGTAAATATTACCATCCAAATCTACCCGGAGGCCTTTTGATTCTGTTGCCAATCCACTATTGAATAAGATATCCTCAGTGGGGCTCAAACTAGATATAGAAAGACTCAATATATCATTCTTCTGAATTTTCAACTCCAGGTCAGGATGCACAAACCCCGTAATCACCGTGTCTCTGTTAATATCTTTAAAATAATAAGTAGGCTGGTACACTTTGCAGGAGGTAAAAAGAAATAAAGGGAGAATTATTAATAAACCAATGTTTGAATTTGTTCTAACCAACAATGGTAAGTAATATTTTTTTATCATGTGTAAGTGAAAAATGCTTGCGGATACTGTCGCTTAAAATTTGATCTGGCTTTAAAATATTCTCCAGCGTCAACAATCACAAACGCGTAAAACGGAGAATTCCAAAATTCGGAAAAAAAACGCACACAACCAACTAAATAGGACCCGTTACTTAATGCAAAGGGAATGATACTTTTTTATCATTCCCTTTGTAATTACGTTCTCAAATCCGTTATTCGGTTTTATTCAATAATTTCTTACGTTCATCCCTGTATTTCTTTACGCCATATCCCACACCTGCAGCTATTAATATTGATACACCCCCATCGATTGGAAGATCGGGGTCACCAGCGGGGTCGGTTGGGCCCTGGGCCTTAGTGGGCTGGGGTAGAAAGCTAAACAGCAAGATCACCAGGAATAATACGTTTCTTACCATGGAGTTATTTTTCATTGTTTTGGGGGGCACGATCTTTTCATTCATCGGTATGGCAAATTTATAAATCTTTTACTGGTTTCAACCCGGTAAGTTGAAATATTCAATAGCAATACTTGAAAAGTTCCGCACAGTTTGCTTTTGTCACAAAAACCCTGAGCAAGTTCAATTATAGAAATGCTTAAATGGTATTGCACTATTAGTTCACCATGGATTATTCAAAACAGTTTACTTAAAAAAACTTACGGAAAAAAGTACCTTAAAGGTGCAAAGTTGATTTGTATTTTCTTTGCCGTATTCTCTTCCCTTGTGTATTTACGTAGAATCGAATAAAGCACCCTGCAAATGACAACAGCATCTCTATGATAAAGATTTACCTTTACCAATAGCCAAATTCCGCTATCCAATACTAATTGAAATATCCTGGCAAAGATAGAATCAACCAATATCGTTTATCATCAGTTATCCGAATAAAATGAAAGGATATTTTTACCGCATACTTTCCTCAATCGCTATCTTAATTTTTTTGTTGTATTGGACAGGGGTCATTGTTTCCACCCTGCCATCCAAATACATCCGAAACATAATTACAGATAAGGTTCCGCGGTTTAAGACAGTATCCGGGTTCGGCTGGAGGTTATTTACTCCCCCACATACCTACAACCACCGCTTATACTTTATTGTGAGGGATATAAAAGCACCACAAAAAAGTGATACCGTAGAAGTATTAGAAAACATTACGCGGCAAAAGCAGCAAAAGGTCCCCTTTAATCAAAAAGAGAGGGCGATGGATTACCTGGTCCAAATAAATGTAACGGAGATGCTCAGGAGAGTCTGGGGGTTTAAGCAGATGCCAGGCGAAGATATTCCCGGTACGACAGATTCATCCTATATCGCAAAGGCTGTGGTGGACCAGGTAAGTAGTAGCGTTTATCGTGACTGCCTGGCTACTTTACACAACTATTGCAAAGTTGTTTTAAATGAACAGAAAATGGATATACGAGGGAAAGAAGTAAAAATTATCGTGACAAGAAAACCGATACGACCCTACAAAGAAAGAAATAATAAACAATTTATACAAAAGGAAACACCAGTGTTTGAAACTGCTTACCAACAGCTACGGAACGATGCTGCAACTAATTAAACACTATAAAGTTTGGCTCGAGAAGGACAATTACAAAGTTCTGTACCTGGCATTTTTAAGGGTAGCCATAAGTGTATGGTTGTTGCAGGAACTAATCTTCAACTTGCCCATTTTAGAGCTGCTATATTCATCATCCTCATTCGTTATACCTCAAAAAAATTTCCTTAATTGGTTACCCTGGGGATATTCATTAATAAGGACCCATTACATGTGGTTTATTGTGTGCTATATGGGGGTTATTATACTTAATATTTTTGGTATTGGCCGCTGGGTTACAGGATTATTGCTTTTTGTAATGACGCATATTTTACAAAAAATGAATCTGACTGTACTTGATGGAGGAGATGTGATGGCACGACTCATACTGCTCTATTTAATTTTTGCCGATTCGTATCAATATTTTGTTTTATTCAAACAAAAAAAAATCAATAACGCCCGCCAGAAAGTGAGCAACCTGTTGAGTAACCTGGCCGCTTTTTCTATTATGCTGCACCTCTGCCTTGCCTATTTTACTTCTGGCCTGCTGAAAATTAATGATCCATACTGGTGGAAAGGGGAAGCGATCTATTACACCTTACAGATGGAAAGATTTATAGGTACACCACTCAACAAATACATTATTCAGCATCCCTGGATAGAATTAATTATTAATTATGCGGTGTTGGCTTTTGAATTGATTTTTCCGGTGCTGGTATGGATAAAAAAATGCCGCAAGCCCTTACTTATTATGGGCATCCTGTTCCACATAGGCATTTTTATTTTCCTTATGATATATGGGTTCCAGGTGGTTTTTGTATTAATCTACGGCCTGTTTTTACCAAATAACAAACTCGTGAGGCTTAAGGAAAAGGCGGGTAATTATATCCGTTTCTAATCCTGTAATCAGCAAATCCAACAAATCCAAATTCAGACAACTGGCAATTATTTTAATTTACTTAATGCCTCTTTTATCCTTACCCACGCTCTTTCAATATTGTTCATGCTGTTGGCAAAGGAAAAACGGACACAATTTGGTTCACCAAATGCATCTCCCATTACTGACGAAACGTGTGCTGTATTGAGTAAATACATGGAAAAATCGGCCGAATTCGTGATGATTTTATCGCCATCTGATTTACCAAAATACCAGGAAACATCCGGGAATATATAAAAGGCGCCTTCGGGTTCGGAACACTTAAACCCTGGGATATCACTCGTCAGTTCCATTACTCTTGCCCTGCGGCGGGTAAATTCCTCCGCCATTTCTTTGGAGGGGCGCAGATCTGTCGTGAGGGCGATTACTCCTGCTTTTTGTGTGATAGAGCAGGTACCACTGGTAAATTGTCCCTGTAGTTTTTCGCAGGCTTTGGCTATTTCTGCATTTGCAGCAATATAGCCGAGACGCCATCCAGTCATTGCAAACCCCTTACTAAGGCCGTTGATGATGATGACCCGTTCTTTTAAGTCGCTGAATTGTGCGATACTTTCATGCTTACCTACGAAATTGATATACTCATATATCTCATCGGATATCACGAGGATGTCCGGATATTTCTTTAAAACTTCTGCCAGTCCTGCCAGCTCTTCCTTACTGTATACAGCGCCGGAAGGATTACACGGCGAAGAAAAAAGGAATAACCTGGTCGCTGGTGTAATGGCGGCTTCCAGTTGCGCCGGGGTTATTTTAAATCCGCTTTCCTGCGAAGTGTGCACTTCCACAACTGTCGCCCTTGCAATTTTTACAAGTTCAGAATAGGTTACCCAGTACGGAGTAGGAATGATTACCTCTTTACCTTCATCTACCGTTGCAAGTATTACGTTGGCAAGGCTTTGTTTGGCGCCTGTGGAGGTAACGATCTGGTCAGGCTTATACAATAAGTCGTTATCTCTTTTCAACTTTAAACAAATCGCTTCACGAAGATCAAGGTAGCCAGCCACAGGTGTATAGTGACTGAAATTATCATGGATAGCCTGGATGGCTGCCTCCTTGATATGTTCCGGCGTATTAAAGTCCGGTTCACCAAGACTAAGATCGATCACATCAATTCCCTTTGCCCTCAACTCCCGGCCTAGCTTGGCCATTTTAAGTGTTTCAGGTTCTGCAAAGCGGTCTAATAAAGAAGATAACTGCATGTATTTAAAAATTTGAGTGCGAAAATAACAGGATTTTCCGGATTTTCATGATGGACAGGATGATTGCAGAACAGGATTTTCCAAATTTTCATGATCGACAGGATGAGTGCAGAACAGGATTTTTCCGGATTTACAGGATGGACAGGATGATTGCATGACAGGATTTTCCGGATTTTCATGAGGGACAGGATGATTGCAGAACAGGATTTTCCGGATTTTTCATGATGGACAGGATGAGTGCATGACAGGATTTTTTCGGATTTACAGGATGGACAGGATGCTGATTTGAACGATGATTTGTTTGATTAAATGATTGATCTGATGATATATAATGGACACGAAATCCATTAATCCCTTAATCCAAAAAATCCAAATTCAGACGGCATTTTCATGA
>JBDSAP010000219.1:0-3891 GCA_039922055.1 Ferruginibacter sp. | reverse complement strand
CAGCCAAACCTGCCATGGATAGATCTCTTTATGCCAGAAACTTCCCTCCTTCGTTCTTGGATGATCGTTCAATTGGGTTCGCATCATCTCAACTGCCTTTTTATATTTTGGCTTCCAGGTATAGTTGTAGAGGAACATCAGCACCTTTCCATTGTTCAGGTGATCAATGTTAAACTCGTCTCTTTTATAATCTTTGATCGTGCCGTCTTCTCTTACGTAATGATCCATACTATGCTGAATGTAATTGAAGTATTTGGCGTCATTGTACAACTTCCACACGCCTTCAATGCCTTTTAAAATTACGCCCTGGTCATAGCTCCAGCGTGCGGCTCTTCCGTTCAATGCAAATGAATCGGGCCACAGGTTCATTGCGGTTTGCGCCATCTGTTGAGAGTATGGCTTTTGCTGCGCAAAATTTGGTTGCAGCAACGATAAAAAAGTGAAACAAACGAAAAAGGATTTAAGCATAGTGTTCTTATTCAATTGTGGTTAATTGTGACCTCATCCTCTTTCTCCTTCTCCGAAAGAGAAGGAGTGGTGCTTTAGTACTTTACCAAACATTTTATCTTCCATATCAACTTTGGTTCCTTACCTGGCTTTGATGATTTGATTGTTGATTTTCATCCTCACCTAGTTCTACTTTGACAAGTCAAACCTTTGTGTTTTTTATAGACCAGCAGAAGTTTTTTATGGCGGCATCGTTGTGTCACTCACTTGTACTGTATTTTTTCATGGCATCTTTTTCGTTCCATAATTAAACTATCGAAACCGTGAGCTACATTTTTTTAAACATGTCAAAGTAGAACTAGTTAATATTTTTATTTTTACTTTTTACTTTCTTCAATTTGCTTTGACTCTTTTTTGTTTCCACTGCTTTTTTTGTTTCCCAATTTACCATAGCTTCTGTTGCGCCGAAAGCAGCACTTATCTTTTGTTTGGCGGTTGCTGTATTTGTATTTACCAGGTTGATATTTTTTGTTCTTTCTCCTTGCAACTGCAATAATACATCTGCACTGTCTTTATACTTTAGTTGGTCGATATTAATATTATCACTGTTCAGCACGTATGCTACCGGGTTGGTGTTTTTAGTGATCACTGTTACATTCTTCAGATCAATATCACTTGCTTCCTGTATATCTATTCCTTCGTCTGCCTGCAACACAGCATTTTCGATGTGTACATTCTTCACATGCATTTCAGGAATGCCGCGGATGAAAATCCCTTTGGCAGCTTCGTTACAGGTAATGTTGGTGAAATAAAAATTTCTGAACTGCGGTGTTGATTCATCAACAGGTTTTGTTTCCACCTTTGGCGGTTCTCTTTTTTCGCCACTCAATGACACAGGATCTTTTGCCATATAATACATGTCAAACAAGATCGCTTCAGCAGGAATGTCTTTCATATTCACGTTGTTTACGTAAATATTTTCTACCACACCGCCGCGGCCACGGGTAGTTTTAAAACGTAATCCTATGTCGCTTCCAATAAAATTGCAGTTACTAACAAACATATTTTTTACGCCTCCGCTCATTTCGCTGCCAACTACAAATCCTCCATGCGAATGATAAACAACACAGTTATTTACTATCACATCCTGTGTGGGCATTCCTCTTTTACGGCCCTCTGCATCACGCCCGCTTTTTATTGTAATGCCATCATCACCGGTGTCGAAATCACAGTCTTCAACCAGCGCATTCTTGCAGCTCTCCAGGTCGAGTGCATCGGTATTTGTGCCATACCAGGGATTCTTAACCTTCAGACCGCTGATGGTAATGTGTTCACTCATCATCACATGCGTTGTCCATGCAGGTGAGTTTTCAAAGGTTACACCTTCTATCAAAATATTTTTACAATTATATATGCGAATCATATTAGGACGCAGGTAATCTTTAACATCTTCAAAGTCTTTTACTGTTTGGCCCGCCGCCAATTTGCCAATATTATTTGTGAGAGAGCCTTTCAAGGCTTTGGCAGACGAATACCAGGTTTTGCCATCATCCGTTACTACACCTCCATACTTTTTTAAATGCATTTTCCATTGGCTTTCTGAGAGCTTGTCCTTTTTTAACGGCCTCCAGTAAAAACCATTTCCATTCATTACCCCTTCGCCGGTGATGGCAATATTTTGCAGGCCTTCAGCAACCACTGGCGACTGGCACCTCGCGGCATCCACACCTTCGAAAGAAGAAACCACCAACGGGTATTGATTGAAGTCGGAACTGAATATTATCAGCGCCCCTTTTTGAAGATGAAGATTGATATTGCTTTTCATGATGATGGGGCCTGTAACGAACGATCCACGGGGAATTACTACTGTACCTCCACCCTTTTCTGCACAAGCTGTAATGGCTTTATTAATGGCTACAGAATTGATTGTGTAACCGTCTGCGACAGCGCCGTAGTTCATAATATTAAATGTATCTCTTTTGAAATGTGGCCTATATATTTTAGGCAATTCGTAAGCATATTTTCCTTTGAAGCCGGAAGGCGCAAGAAATTTCTCAAGCGGAAGCCCTTGCTCTTTAATACTTTCACAGACCAGCGATGCCATAGATGCGGCGCCATATTCGCTGAAATGCGTGTTGTCTTCTTTGCCTTTATAATTTTTAAAATGGTTGGGTGGAATAGTGAGAAAAAATCTGCGGGAAAGCTCCACTCCTTCTTTTTCAATCAGTACCTGGCTGCTGTTATGCAGATCAATAACGGGGACCTTTAATAATGCTGCCACTTCTTTTACCGCCATTGGATAATCTCCATGTGTATCAACAAATTTACCGGCTTCATCAAATTTGCGGCGCATCACGGGTGTCATTAATATTGGGATTGCGCCCTTACTCCGGGCCTCTTTCACAAAACGAATGAGATTATCTTTATACAATGTATGAGCCGGTGCAGAACGGGTGCTATCCTCCACCTTGCTATCGTTGTGGCCGAATTGGATCATTACAAAATCGCCTGTATTGAGCCTGCTCATTACCGTGTCCCAGCGATGTTCGTTTATAAAACTTTTCGTGCTTCTCCCATTTACAGCATGGTTCTCAATAGCAACTTCATCCGTGAAATAATTGGGAAAAAGCTGGCCCCATCCACGCTCAGGGTTTTCTTCCAGTGGTTTATTGGCCATGGTTGAATCACCAATAAGAAAGATGGTGATCTTTTTTGCGGGTAACATAAATGCGTAGCCACTTACAATAAAAGGGAACAGGAAGCAGATCTTCTTTAGTCTCATATTTTGATAAGGTTTACAGCACAGAATTTTCGGCAAAATTTAACATACCTAACTTAAAAAGGTGCCTGTGAGCAAAAATTCTTAAAATTTATTGAGCTGCTTTTGAAGATGAAATATAGTTTTTTAATTCATCCGAAGCTATTAAACATAACTCATTAAAAAACCTGCAAT
Organism: Ferruginibacter sp.; assembly: GCA_039922055.1. GTDB lineage: Bacteria > Bacteroidota > Bacteroidia > Chitinophagales > Chitinophagaceae > Ferruginibacter. The sequence continues at coordinate 491 of JBDSAP010000219.1, read as the reverse complement.
TTCATTGCAAATCCAATCGTTAACTTCCTCAATTTTACCACTATATTTTTTTGCAAAACAATATTGAAGTGGCTTTATTTACGCAAACGTTCCCGATAACGTTGACAGCTAAAGCTGCTTAGCCTTTCTTGTTCGGCCTCTCTCTTTTTAAAATTCGTAATTGAAACATGGAAAGGAATTCCAAACTGTTTCTCTGCCAGATGATAGTTTAATTTTAATTGGCCGAAGTGAAAGAGATTCGCTTTTATGTATTATTTTGTATGCTATAACTTCAGAAGCAAATTTTTTTTATTTTATCAAACTACTGACAATGAAAAAACATCTCCTTATTTCGTTTACTGTTTTAACTGCAATGATTTTCTTTTTCGATGCTAACGCTCAAAATGTGGGAATTGGCACCACAACTCCCAATGCGAGTGCAATACTCGACATCAAATCTGCCAACAAAGGCTTATTGGTACCACAGGTAAGTCTTACAGGTGTAGCGGATC
>JBDSAP010000218.1:0-19277 GCA_039922055.1 Ferruginibacter sp. | reverse complement strand
CAATAATCTCTCCGAGGTCTTCTTCCTCATTAATCAAATGGAAGCCCAGCATAGCAATTGGAGAAGCTTTTGCAGCAAATTTTTTGAAATCTTCTTCTGTTATCCATACCTCTTTAGGCGTAAGCTTGCGGGCTGCTTCTTTTGTATCAATCCCTTCTAATTTTATAAATACTTCGGCATCATTTTTAATAGCCGTACTGGTAATAAAATAGGGCATGAAATTTTCCTTCCCTACCTCTAAAAAAATGGTTTCAAGCCCTTTCAATGCTGATTTTTTACCGAAGCTGTGTTGCAACACTAACTCGCCTTTTAAGCCAAAGCTGGCTGCCAATTTCCCGATTTTAAAATACTGACTCATGAGATGTGCAAGTTAAGATATTCGTATAAGAGCGAATGTAAAATTGTACCTCACCGAAATAAAAGATTCCAGCATAATTCCCCGGAACAGAGTCGGTTTTTATCGGGAGGGTATAGGAGCATAAAAAAAGCAATTCCGAATACTCGAAATTGCTTAAAAGAATTAACATAACAGAGGTATTTATTCTTCTGTTTTAGTTTCTTCAGTGGCATGCGTTGCAGCCGGGGCTTCAGCAACTTTACGTACTACAGGTTGGTTGCGACTATCCGTACGGACCTTTTTGTGGGCTCCCTGGCGTCTTGCAACATGAGCATCATGCTCTGCACTCCATGTAGTAAATTTTTGCATTGCAACAGCCTCATCAAACAGGCCTAAGCTTACACCTCTCAACAAATGTTTCAGGAACAACACACCTTTAAAGGAAAGGATACGACGTACAGTGTCAGTTGGCTGAGCACCTTTGTGTAACCAGTCCAATGCCTTTTGACGATCTATCTGCACAGTGGCAGGAACGGTCAAAGGATTGTACGTACCAAGTTTCTGAATAAATTTGCCATCACGCGGGCTCCGGGCATCTGCTACAACGATGAAGTAAAACGGTCGTTTTTTAGATCCGTGGCGTTGCAGTCTCATTTTTACAGCCATAAAAAATAGAAATTTTTTTGGGTTGTTAATAAATAGGGTTTCTTTAATCTCCCTTAAAAAAGGAGAGCGAAGATACTTAGTAGTGGTACAAAATCCAAAATAAAGCCGAAATTTAATGAACTTATAATTTCCCCGGCTCTTATCAACTTTATTTGAGAAAATTTAAAATTATTGATAAAAAGAGGCACTAAGCTAAAGTTTTTTAAGGCGGTTTCAGCCAGCTAAATTTGCCATCAAACGCTTCATTCATATAGGTGATGCCCATTACCCGCCAGACACTGCATTATGAAAAATGCGAGATTATGAGTACCCGGATCATTTACATTTGCCAAGATACAATTGCCTAATAGTCCTAACTTCACACCCTCACTTACGATCCCCGGGGACGGAGGTAATAAATTAGAACTCAATTTGTTAATTTCACTTCGTGTAAAATTGGCATCCTCATCTCCCCACCTTCTGAATTCTATAGTTGCAGAAACAATGCTGTTTTAAAATTTACACTCAAAATTGAAACTATGGTTAAAGATTACATTGGAGAAAAATGGAAACCACTCGAGCTCGATTTCCCATACACAAATAAATCTATCATTGAATTTTCCAATTTTGGCCGGGTGCGGACTTTCAACAAAGTTTCGGATGGCAATATTATGAAAGGCTCCATGATAAATGGCTACAAAATAATACGGCTCAAACTTTTTAGCCCGAGGGATACTGCCATTCAGCATAAACTCGATTATTGGAAAAAACAAATTACAAAACTGGACCAGAAAATAAGAGCGATGAAGGAGAATGACGATGATGGTAAGGCTATCAGCGAATCTATCAAATTACGAGACGGCCTGCAAAAACAGCTCAGCCAAAAATTTGCTGCAGATACAAAAAAAAGAACAATCAACTATCATGTGCTCGTGCACCGGCTGGTGGCAGAGCATTTCATGAAAATCCCATCTGCTCAACACACCATTGTAGCACATCTTAACTATGATAAGCTGAATAACAGGGTAACGAATTTGAAGTGGATGACACCGGCAGAAAATTATGAGCACCAACAACACAGCCCCTACGTCATAAAAAGAAAAGAGCACAGAAGAGATAATAAAGATAGCTCAGGGTCCTGCAAGCTTTCCGTAACAAAAGTAATGTTGCTAAAAAAATTGTTAAACCAGGGCAAACCTCTTCGATCATTGGTAAAACAATTCAAGGTAAGCGACACCCAAATTCTTCGAATTAAAAGAGGAGAAAATTGGGGAGATATCAAAGCGGCGACATAGGCCTATTGACGATTGGCCATTGACGATTGACCATTGACCATTGACCATTGACCATTGACCATTGACCTTCACAATTGACAATTGACTATCTGCAATTAAATCGTCAGGTCGAAAAAGCCTTTCGCTGTATTCAAAAACTTAAATTTCAATTTTGGGAACTGGCTGCTCAGATCTGCTAAAAGGAGTTCGAGACTTTTCATGTGCGCCCTGGCCGCAAGGTTACTATCTGCATTTGAATCGCAATTGAACCAGAGGGTGAATTTATTTTTCGCTTGCTGCGTAATGGCCGGGTTTGTTGTTCTCGACTTAACAATTGCTCTGACCACATCAAGATCGGGATTCTCATTCTCCCCATTTCCGCAAAAAATATAATTGGTGGCAGTGATCACCTTACAAAAATCATCACTCAGGTTATGCTCCGATCCATGGTGCTGCACCTTTAATACATCTAAGTGCAAGCCTTGTTGCTCATCTAGTTTACCTGTTGCTTTTAACCCTTTTAGTATATCCTGCCAATGCCCATCGCCTGTCATTAACAAAGTCTTGGTCCCTTCTTCAACAAGGAACATTATGGACGCAAGATTAGGTGTGGTCACTTTTTGCCGCTTGCCTAATACTTTTACTGCCGTATCAATTTGCGATAACAATGCCGGCGCCCATTCATCTGCCAATGCTTCAAAAAAGGTTATCTCAGGCGCAGTGCCGGTTATTAATGAATCAAGATCCTTATCAACTTTTTCCCTGATCTTCTGTACCTGTGCCTGGCTCTCATCCAGCCACTTGTTCCATTCTTTGCGCAATTGATCCAGGTCTTCCTTAAACGGGGCTATCATTGATATTTGCAGGTTGCCCAGTGTTTTAGTTGGTGTGTTTTGCCTGAACATGGCAAGCTTTCCATCAAAAAAAGCATTTAACGGAATGTTTAATTGCTGTGGTTTTAACCTGCGGCTCAGTTGGATCGCTTGTGCTTTACTAAAGGCGATCTCTCCCATTTGTACCAACAATGGATTTTCGCTTGCGGAAAGAATATCTGCACTCGCTGCCAGCATGTCCTCAATCTCACCTGCATTTTCAGGTACAACATCATGAAACGCATTATGCCATATTTCCTTTATTTCCGGCGGCCTGTTGGAGAGTGGTTTTTTAATTACATTATTTCCGTTCTTCTTCTGAAAATCATACACACGCCAGTCAACAAGGTCTTCTATCATTTGCAAGAATCCGCCAATATGGTCGTCATCAATATGAGAAACACAAGCAAGATCGATGGAGACTTTTTTGCGTTTTAGTTTAGTCAGTTCTTTCGAAATGAATTTGGTATATGCATTCGTAACACCGCCATCCACCAGGATATTTACCTCGCCGCTATTTATCAATAAACAGTCGCCCTTGCCAGATTGAAATGTCCTGATTTTCATTTGATTTCTTTTTTAGTTCTTATGATTTTAGCCTCTTCCAAACAAGCGGATGGATTTATAAGGCCAAAGCCCGTATCATCATTCCATGCGTAACCATCTCCCGGAAGCGGGGTGCTTGTACGGATCATGATGCCCTGTACCTGGGAAGCGCTCAGGTTTCTATCGAGCGACATCATCCATGCGGCTATTCCGCAAACATAAGGGCTTGCCATACTCGTTCCGGTCATGGACGTCCAGGCATCATCCTCTGAAGAAAATCCTTTTGCTGCGGTGATATTGGTACCAGGCGCTATTACTTCAGGTTTATTTCGTTTATCTTTTGTTGGTCCCTGGCTGCTCGATATACTAATTTTTTCATTCGCCAGATCGCAATTGCCGACAGCAATTACATAACGTGCGCATGCAAGAGAGCTGATGGATGTATTATCCGTATTAGAGTTACCTGCAAGGAATGAAGGAAAGTTCCAGTTTTCTTTTTTACCTGATGCACCCAGCGGCTTTGGATCATCCCGTTCTATCCACGCATTGTATTCGCCGTTTCTTATTTCCTCACCCTTTAACCTTACCAGCCAGTTACCCGCCTTTACCGGAATAATATTATCCGCCTTTTTTAGATTGGGAGAAAGATAAATACCGATATAATTATTGCCATTGGCAAAATGATAGAGATCATTGTAGATGCTGATATAGCTGCCGTCCGGCAATTGTTTATTCTCTACAAATTCATTCGGCTTAACGGGACCAATCCAATCTCCGCCGGGTGGCTTTATCATGATTGAAATTCTATCCTGTGGTTCATACCAAACTTCCATTTCATTTTCTGAAACATCCGAAATACCATTACCTGTTACTGTCCAGGATATATCTTTCGAAAGACCTGTGGCTTCTATTTTTCCATTTGAGTGAATACGCCCCATTGTAAATCCAAGATCATTTTTTGATAACGCTTTTTCCTGCCCGGCATTACCGGCGGCAATACTTACACAACGTCCGGGCAAGGTCAACTCCGCATCAATCCACCTGCTGCTTGCGTCACTGCCATCATGTGCATGACCATTTGTACCGAGACTTATATTAATTGAAATAGGAAGATTTTCTTCACGGGCCACCTCGAGCAGGTAATTGACTGCATACACAATGCTTGCAGAATCATAAAAAGATTTTCTGCGATCAAGATCACCTTCAGTAAGTGCAATAAGTACCCCGGCAATTTTCGCGGTAGGAAATACACCTGAGTTGCCAGCGGCAATGCTTGCAACATGAGTACCGTGCGAACCTATAGATACAGCAGACTGCTTCTCCAGCCTTGTGGCTGGTACGCCAACAGTTTTCGCATTTTTAATGGCATTGTTCAAAATGGTGTTATCAAACTCAGAGCCGTAACTAAAATTCTTTGGTGGCTTTCTGAAGTTGCCCCCCTGGTCCCATATTTTGATGAACCTTGTTTTTCCATTCGCATCCAAAAAATCTTCATGCGCAAAATCAAAACCACCTACGTCAATGATCCCAATCATTACTTCATTATTAGCAGGATATTTCTTTCGTAAATCAGTCCATTTCCCATTGGCCGGTTTCTTTGCAGATGACTTTGTTATAACGGGCTCAGCCAACTTTAATATTCGTGGAAGTTCTATCGCTACCACATCTTTACTCTTCGATAAATTCTCCAGGTCTGTAAGCGCTACTTTAGATGCCACGATATTACCTTTCCGGATAATTTCTCCTTTTATTTTCTTTGCCGTGTTAGAAGCTTCGGGAGTGATTGCAATAAAAACATTAGTGCTAATATCCTGCGATGGATTTTTTAAAGGCTTTTTTACCAGGTCTTTTGTAAATGGAGTTGGGGAGATGGCATTCTCCAAAGTTTTATTTACAAAATCGGGCTGCACATTTTTTTGAACGGTTAGGTTTCCATTTTGAATAGCTCTAACTGCATTCACTTCCTGGTCGCAGTTGGCGTACATCCTTAGCTTTGGTTCAATTTTTTGTGAATCAATATGCGTCGCCTTAATTGTTGACTTATTCATAAAAGCTGATCGTTTTTTTAATTAACCGATGGACTATACCAGACCTGACATTGATAGTTCTGTAAATATATTATTAGTCGCGGTAATTATGTATGGGGAAAACACCCAATTAACGAAGGTTAGTTATTTATCACTTTTCAACTGAAAGAAAATGTGGATGATGAACGATAGAGCATTGATGGTAGCGCCGCAAATTTGTCAATGGACAATTTTTTTAAGCTCCTACTTGGCAGCAAAAGACCAGAAGGCTTTATATTCTTCCGTATCAATTTCAGATGGATTAGGCAGATCGATAAGCTGATTTATTGCTCCGGGCAGACAGCGAATTGACGCAGGCATTTCACGAGGCAAACCTGGACAACTATAATTCTACTTTGACATGTTCAGAAAACGTAGTTCAGGGTTACAATAATCTTAATTATTGAACGGAAAAGTTGCCATAAAAAACTACCGTACAAGAGAGTGACACAACGATGACGCCATGAAAAACGGCTGCTGGTCAACAAAAAATTAAAAACGTTTGATTTGTCAAAGTAGAAATAATAAAGCAAAAACTATCTGGCTGGAACCAACGGGTGGAATATTTGTCGTTAGAAAAGAATCATAATGTTCAGGGAGAGTGTCCCAATTACTTGCTTTGATATGCTTGTTTCCTCTTTGTTAAATACATATCAAGCAGCACAAATGCTAACACAATATTTACCATTATAAAGATGTTGACGTAAGCATTGTTAAAGACCTTGCTATAATCTATATGAACGATCTTGAGATCAACAGGCTGGTTTGGGTTTCTAACGTTTGACCAATTGATCTGTGCAGTACCATAAATTATTAAGCTGCCCAGGCTAAGCATGAATAAGGAAGTGATACCCATTATAATTTTCCCGTTAATATAGCTTTTTGTGGTAGATGCTAACTGTGTCCTGGCAATTTCTTCCATAACATTTCGTGTAAAACGCATGGACGGTCCCTCGGCCTCTATAGACTCCTGCATTAACCGATGAAGTTCCATCAGCTCATTATATTTATCTTTCCACTCCTGGTCGCTCTCTATCAACTTACTAATAAAAGCTTGCTCCTGCGGAGTGATATTTTCGTCAATATAATCCCACAATTTTTCTTCCATGTTGCCATGTTTGCTCATAACAAATTTTTTGATATTCAAAATTGAACGAAATTTTTAATTGACCATATCTTTCAATTCCTGTTTAAAATGCTCTTCCATTTTTTGTTTTAATCTTCCTCTTGCCCGATGTAACCGCACTTTTATGGTATTGGTATCAAGCCCCATGAGTTTTCCAATCTCGTCCAGGCTTTGTTCGCCTTTATAATAAAGCGTTACTAGTTTTGCATCATCCATATTTAATAAACCAATGGCAGCATTCACCATATTAAGCTTTGATTTTTGCTCCAAATGATTTGCAGATAAACCTGAATCTCTATTATTAGCCAGGTTAAATATTTGTTGATCATCCAGCGAAAAATTATGCAGCTTTTTTTTTCTTAAAAAACTAAGGGAACAATTGGTAGCAATCGTATACAACCATGTACTAAACCTTGCATCGGCACGGAATGCAGACAAAGATCTGTAAGCCTTTACAAAAACATCCTGCGCTATCTCCTCGGCATCTTCCCTGCTTTGTGTGTAGCGTAAAGAAATAGAAAAAACAAAATTCTGGTAGCGCTTAACTAACTCCGCATAATGCTGCTGATCACCCTGTAGTACCAGGCTAATAATTTCTTTATCAGTAGATCCGTTATTCATTTATATACTATAAGACTACAAGTGCAGCACACAGGTTACACTACGATACAATTTAGATAAGTTTTTATCGACACTTAATTATAAACCTGTGGGTTGAAAAATAATTTTAAAAATTGTAACCAGCATTAAAGTATTGTAGTCATACATAAAACAATAAATAATTCACTCAAACCAATAACATGGGCAACGCAGAAGTTTTAATACCTATCACCTTGTTTGCAGGGGCATTCGCAATGACATTCGGCATAGTATATCTCCATACGAGACAAAACCTTGCAATGATAGAAAAGGGAATGAATCCAAAGGAATTTGCAAACAGGCCGGCGCCTTACCGGAATTTAAAATGGGGATTGCTCCTTATTGGATCTGGAGTTGGGCTGCTGCTGGCTTACCTGCTCGATCTTTCATTAACTGCAATAAATGGTGAGGATAACCCAACAATATACTTTGCATTGATCGCTATATTTGGCGGGCTGGGCTTAATAAGCTCTTATAAAATAGAGAAGAAAGAACTCCTGGATAAATAGAACTGCTGGTACTTATTTCAATTTTAGCAGCGCTGTGTGCTTGTATTGAAAAGCATTTTATGTTGTCTCTTTATTTTTGGACACCAATTTTTTTAAATAATCACTGGTAATCTCATTTTGGGTAACTAACGATAAACCCTGGTAGTCTTTTAACTGCATGGCTGTTTCTTTCATTGCCCTGATGACGATCTTTAAAAATGAGGGACCAAGACTAACTCTTGCCACTCCATATTCATTCAATACGTTTAGTTCAGGAATACCAGGTATCGTTAAAATATTCACTGGCATTTGTAATTGATCAATTACTGCTTTTATGTGATCTGAATGTTGGATCGCCAATGGGAAAAAGCAATCAGCTCCGGCTGCCTTATAAGCCAATCCTCTGCTGATCGCTTCTTCCAATTGGCTACCTGGTGCGTCAAAATAATTCTTCTGGATATAGACATCTGTACGGGCATTGATAAAAATCGACATGCTCATTTCATCGGCAATCTTTTTCATTAATTTGATCTTTTCACACTGAGCTTGTACCGGCAATAAAGCCTTTGTTTTTTTATCGGTATCCTCTATGTTGATGCCAACGATACCCGCCTGCATGATGCGCCGGATATTATTTTTCAGCTCAATATCATTATCAGCATACCCGCTTTCAATATCTGCCGTTACCGGAACATTTACGCTGTTTGCAATCCTACCCAAGAGCGCCAACAAAACATCGAAAGGTATATTTTCTCCATCATCATACCCATTGGAAAATGCAACCGATGCACTTGCGGTTGCAATTGCGGGGTAATTCAAATCCTCCAACAACAGCGCACCGATGCAATCCCAGATATTGGGCAAAACAAGGAGCTTGCCGCTGTGATGCAGTTGATGAAATTGTTTAGCTTTCTGCTCCCTTGTTAATCTACCGGTGGGTACTATCATAATATTAGCTTTTTTTGAGCGTGGGTTTAATATTCAAAACGTACGATTTAATTACTCTTGAGTAACAAATTATAAGCTGCTGGGCTCCAATATGGCTATTAGGCGATATTGGGGATGGGCTTCATGACACCATTCAAAAACATGATTTTTTTGTGCGCCTTGAAAAGATAGACAAGGCCCAGGATTAAATGCAGCAACTGTAAAAATAAAAAAGCAAAAACTCCAATCCCCGTAACACCTCTATTAAAGGCCAATAAGTATTTTAAACCCTCCCAAACAAATAGATTGAATAGCAACTTTAAAAAAGAATGCTATTTCAACCATCCTGCAAATCATTTTAATAAACAAGAAACAAGCAGAGTGTTGATGTGCCGCGGGCCGGGACAAACGGGCGGAGCCCATCGTTTGTTCTTGACTTTTTTTGCTTCCTTTTTTTGTCAATAAAAAAAAGAAAGAACGGTGAAAGGTGATTAATGATTTGATATTTGAATATTGCCCAATGCCAAGAATATTTCACAGTATCAATCGAGCAACGGCGAGTCCTGCTTCGAACAGCATTTGTATTCCAAAAGCTCTCTGGCAGAGACTCGCCTGAGAAAATATTTTTTTTGAGCACCGATTTAATTAGTTGACATAAACTCTTAGAACGGTGAAAGGTGATTAATGATTTGGTATTTGAATATCGCCCAATGCCAAGAATATTTCACAACATCAATCGCGTAGCGGCGAGTCCTGCTTCGAACAGCATTTATATTCGAAAAGCTCTCTGGCAGAGACTCGCCTGAGAAAATATTTTTTTTGAGCGCCGATTTAATTAGTTGACATAAACTCTTTCTTTCGGAGTGGAGGCGCCATCTCCAGGCTTACACCAATCCTCGTCCATGCATTGATAGTAACGATGATCATGATAATTTGTGCAGTGTGCTGCTCACCAAAAATTTCAATGCTCTTTGTATAACTTTCTTCGGTGAGGCCATGCTGATGGATCAGCGTAATTTCTTCGGTCATTTTAAATATCAACCTTTCTTCTTCCGAAAAAATATTTCCTGCCTCTCTCCATGCACTTACCAACAAAACTCTTTGTATCGATTCTCCCTGCTTCAATGCATCGTGAGAATGCATATCTACGCAATAGGCGCAACCATTTATTTGCGATGCCCGTATCTTAATAAGCTCTATGTAATGTTTATTGACAGTGGATGCTTCTACAAATTTGTCGAGCCCTTCCATAGCTGTATAAGCGTCTGGCTGAACTACGCTAAAACTGATTCTTTTTTTCATTGTTTTTTGTTTTAAAATAAATAGTTGTTTGAATGATAAATTGATATAAGATTTGAAATCAAATATTAATTCTACTTTGACATATTCAAAAAAAAAAGTAGCTCACGGTTACGATAGTTCAATTATGGAACGAAAAAGATGCCATGAAAAAATACAGTACAAGTGAGTTCCGATAAATCGGAATTGGAATAACACAACGATGCCGCCATAAAAAACATCTGCTGGTCAACAAAAAAACACAAAGGTTTGACTTGTCAAAGTAGAATTAATGATACCTGCTCATTGACACTGCAAAGATTTCCTTTACATTTTCCCTAAGATTCTGGATATTTTGGTAGCCATAAAAAGCGTCGAAGGAAATACTGTCAAATCTTTGCTTTACTCTTTGCATTTCATGTAATGGCAAAGGCATTCTGTTTGGATAACTGTACATCACCGAAAAATGTTTTTTGCCTGGCGAGAGAAACAGAGTATCGCCGCAGATGATGGCACCTTCTTTTGATAACGATGGCACATGCAAAATACTGCTACCAGAAAAATGCCCGCCGATATTAATGATCCTGATGTTATCCCATAAATGAATTTCATCACCCGGCCATAGCTGTATATGGCTTCCTTTATCTACGATACAACCGCCATCGCTTTCATGGATGTAAACAGGGCAGTCAAATATTTCGGCCCATTCATTCATGTTGCTGTAGTAATGCGGATGTGAAAAACCGATGGCTTTTAAACCACCTTTTGATCGGATAAAATCAATAGTGAGTTCATCCAATAGCGGGATACAATCCCACAATACATTTCCATTTGGGGAAAGCACCAGCAACGCCCGCTGACCAATAGCGAACATGGGATTGATCTCCAGTTCGTACAGATTGTCCTGGAGCTTGTTAAATTTTACGCTGTGTTTTCTTTTTAGTTCTTCGGGTGTTGTCCACCCCTGTCCCGTCACCGGAATATATTGACGTTCATCGAGGCAGGTAATACAAAGCTCCGGCGTTTGCGCTGCGGGATAATAAGTACCGCAGGTAATGCAAATATTTGAATTATTCAAGGTTGAAAAGTTTTATGAGTGCAATTTCCAAAACTTCATCCATTGAAAGAATAGACAATTGCGGGAAAAGCATATAACATCTAAATCAAGAACTTTTCCTTATACGTTTTGGGAGATTGACTTGTATGTTTTTTGAAGAAGTTCGAAAAGTAGAACGGGTCATTAAAGCCAAGCTCATAAGCAACTTCTTTGACTGAAAATTTCTCATACATCAATAGTCGCTTGGCCTCTGACGCGATTAAGCCATGCACGATACTTTGCGCTGTCCGGCCTGTGTGCAGTTTGCCAAGTTCATTTAATTTTGCCTCTGTCGTATTTATCAAACCCGCAATTTGTTTTACGGTAAAATTGTTTTTAAAATTGGCTCTGATCGCTTCCAGGAATTTCAAAAACAACGCATCCGGCTTCCAGATTTCGCCACCCTGTTTTATTTTGGAACGGTTTATTTCAACAAGAATAAGTTCGATCCTACAGTGTATCGAAATGAAATATTGATATGGTTTTTCTGATACTTCATTTTCAATTTGCTTTAGTTGCAATCCAACCAATTCGCTTTTTCCGAGCGGGATCACTTCATTCATGGCGAAGTGGCAAAACAGGCTATTGTGAAAGATCAGTTCAATATCATTATCATCTTTACAAAAAAAATCGTAGGTAAATTCAATAACCATTCCTTTTGCAGCTTTCTCTTTTTTTATATAATGAATTTGACCGGATGTAATAGTGATCACCGAATTCGCTTTTAATACAAATTCGTTTTCATCAACCATCATAGTAATAGTGCCGGATGCACACCAAACCAACACATATTTTCTTATGCGGCGGGGCTGATACAGAGCAGGTAATTTGTCAAGAGTTGTTATGTCGATCATTTTATCCAAAAAGTTTTTTAAGACACGTTAGCTAATAACTAAGTTAACAATTCATTGGTTACTGCAAGAATTACATTGGCAACAACGCTAATAAAAAAAGCCGTAATTTTTTGAATTACAGCTTTAATCAGCCAATGCACAATTGTTAGGTTACCAAAATACTAAACAAGGTTCTTCTTAATGTAGGAAAGACTTTGGGTGATACTATCAAACGGTGAGCCAGGGCATTTGTCCTGCTCTACAAAGAAATATTGCAAGCCGGCTTTCTTTCCGTTCTTCAATATTTCTTTGAAATTGATAACACCGTTTCCTACTTCTGTAAATGCTTTCTGCGGAGTACTGTCCATATCTTTTAAATGTAACAGCGGAAACCTTCCGGGATGTTCATTGATCAATGCTATCGGATCTCTTCCTGCTTTTGAAACCCAGTAAAGATCCATTTCGATTTTTACCAGGTCTTTATCTGCTGCCAATAAAATATCCATCGGGTAAGTATTGTCGATTTTTACAAATTCAAAATCGTGGTTATGATAGCACAACTGGATGCCTGCTTTTTTACATCTTTCACCAGCAATGTTCAATTGATCTGCAACATATTTGTAATGATCCAACCCTCCGCGTTCATCCGCTGAAAGGTATGCGCAAACCATATATTTTATTCCAACCTGTGCAGCATCATCCACTGCCTTGTCCCATCCATGCAGAATGGTTCCCTGTACATCTTCACCTTTCGCTTTCTCTTCTCCTAACCTGTAATGAGCGCTCGGCATCACAAGCCCATTATCTTTTAAGAGTTTTAAAAACACGGATGGCTCCATGCCATAAAATTTTTGCGTGCCTGTGTAGGTAGCTCCTTCCAGAGAAGTGTAACCGATCTTTGCAACCTTCGATAAGGTATCGGCAGGATTTTGCTGCATTGCATCTCTTACGGTATATAATTGCAAACCGATCAAAGATTTTTTATCGCCAAACTCACGTGGCGCTAAAAGAAAGCCTGCGGAAAGCAACGATGTTGATTTAATAAAAGAACGTCTGGTTGTCATTGTTTATTTTTTTTTAACCTATAATTTAATATGTACAATCGCCATTTAAAACTAACGAATTTCTTTGTGTTGCAGACTGTAGCGCAGCAGCGAGGTTTAAAATGACTTTGTTAATATTCCATGTTTAAAAGCTTTTCATTTACCGACTTTTTATTTTGTTTCGGAACCCATCTTCGAATGCGGATGAATTATCCAATCAAGCCTTTAGTAATAAAAACCAATTCGTGTAATTAATTTCAAATTCGTGTAACAAAATTCCAAATTCGTGTAACAAAATTCCAAATTCGTGTAACAAAAATTCAATTAAGTAGCAAAAATCCAATTCGTGTAATTCGTGTAATTCATTTCAAATTCGTGTAACAAAATTCCAAATTCGTGTAAAAAAAACCTAATAAAATCTCCCAATCAACTTATTCTCCACTATCATTGTCTTCATCTCCATCGGATCAATTGTGCCCTGTTTTGCATATACGATCTTACCCCCGGGCTCTACTAAAATTGTATATGGAAGCGCACCCGTCCATTTAGGATCTACCGCTTCGATCAATTTGTATTTATCATCTATACTGAATAAATAATTGGTATTTGCCAACTGTAGATTTTGCAACTCCTTTAAAACCTTCGCCTTCTTTTCAGGATTATCAGCGCTGATGGTGATAAATTCAAAATCCCGTTTCCGATACATGCGGTTAATCGTTACAAAAGATGGAAGTTCATTTACGCAAGGGCCGCACCAGGTAGCCCAAACATTTATCAGGCGCAACTTATCTGAATTATTTTTTATCAAATCCTTTATACCAGCTTCATCGATCATATCTAGTTTGACCGTTTCTTTCGACCATTCGATATTACTCTTTGCAACAAGGTCTTCTTTCTCCGCCCACTTAATTGAACAGCCAAATACTTTGGTAGTTTGAGTAGTTACTTCCTTGCCAGCCAACAACTCATCGAGTGCATTTTTTGCATCCAGGTTCTTTGGCGTACCTGTTGGTTTTTCCACATCATCAATGCGGCCCTGGTATCTTAACTTCCTGCTTTTATCAAAAATAAAAATATGTGGAGTTGCAACAGGGCCATAGGCTTTTGATACTTTTTCATTTCCACCATCAAATAAATAGGTGAAATTAAAATGCTTTCTTTTTGCATGTATCTTCATCTCTTCAAACGAATCTCCCACATCCGCGTAGCCCAATTCGTTCAGTTGAACAGATTTTGCATCGTTGGGCATTATGGCGATCAATGTTACGCCCTTTGCCTTATAATCTTTCGTAAGTTTTATCAATCGTTCTTCATAAGCCTGCGCAGTGGGGCAATGGTTGCAGGTGAAAACGATGGCCAATATTTTCGCGTCCTTAAATGACGATAAGGAATAAATTTTTCCATCGGTGCCCTTCAGTTTAAAATCAGGAGCCTGGCTGCCGATTGGCAATGTTTTATGATCTTCGGCAAAGGCATTCTTACAAAAAAGACCAGCCGATACCGATATCAAAATTGAAAAAAATAGCTGCCTCATAACAATCGTTGTTTAGATGAAAAATTTTAACCAAAGATAATATTCATTTTATAGGAGCGTGAACTATTATATGCGGAGCAAATGCTCACCATAGTTTGCAACTCTCATTACATCACCCCTACTGAAAATCGTTGCGTGGCTGCATCATTACCACACAATACAAAGGAGGAGAAAATAGTTTATTAAGATGCCACTAATTGACGACTACTGCCTGGCAGGAATCGAGGCGGGTGATGGCGGATAGTTTTAAATGATCATTGCTGAGTTACAAAACAATTCCAATACCAATCAACAAATTTATAGAGCTAACGGCTTGTTGCCCGTTTGCTGTTGTTGTTGATTGTTGAATAGAGTAGCTGGAGCTTCCGGGCGTTCCTTTGGTCGTAGTCAAGGTGCCTTCCACATTTTTAAATGTGACTTTACTAGTTCCAATATAATTTAAAGTGGAAGTAAGAAAAATCGTCCGATTCAAATAATAATTCATTCCAACACCAAAAGAGTATATTAATCCATATCCGGAACTTTTACTTTGTGATATAAAGGCACTTGCAGTATCAGTAATACTACTTCCTTTTAATTGGGGAGATTTTAAATATAAAACGCCAACGGTTACATTGGTAGTTAACCAGGTTTTATTTTGTTTATCAATAGAGAATTGTCCCTTGGTTCCAACCTGTAGGGATGCATACAACCATGATTTATTTTCAAATTTCCAATTTGGATACACTGAGTAATTTTCCTGCGGCGGTGGATTATTTGTGCCGGTACCAAAATAAAATCCCTGATATATTTTAGCCTTTGACAAAGTACTTTCAAATGCATTTGTATTAATAGGATTTTTTTGTGCGGCCAGGTTAATCAGAAACGCCCAATTATTTAAAAGGGGTTTTGTAGTATACGATAGGGATATGGCCGTACCGGTTTTTGCAAACCCTGAAGATTCATCAAATAAATTTGTACCTGCAAACTGGCCTGTTGGGAAGGCAGGCCCAACCATTAAAGAAATATTACCCTTGTTTTTGATCTGTGAAAATGTTAAGGTTGCCTGGATAAGGCAAACAAATGTTAGTAATGATAGCTTTTTATTCATAGAGTTTTGTTTGTAACAATGTGGCTACGCTTAGCCACAACATATCGATATAGACAATAAATAAGGAAAGTTAAGCCGAAGTTGCAAAGGTCACATCTTCCAAACCATATTGTTTGATAATATCAGCAGGCACACCCTCCCATTTGTTGGGCCTGTTACCTACATAGCCCAGGTCGTCAATGCCCATTTTACTTGTAAAAAACCCCGTAGCAGTAAGGCTTCTCATACGTTCGAAAAAAGCGACACCCTGTGCATTCTCAGGTTTTGCTTTTGCCGGGTAGGCAATTTCTTCAATGATCTCTATTTGTTGTTTGCCTTCACAATCTTTGAAGGCATTACCGAACCGCTTTAAACACTGCATATCCAGCCATTTCAAACCTCCCCTCATGGGTACCTGGTGATCGGGCATATCTTTTACAATGAATTCAATAAAGTCCGGCACTTTCGCATCAGAAGCGCTTCCTGAATGTTCATCCTTCGGAATGATTATATCGCCCAACACGGTAATGGTTGCCATTTCGTGCGGTGTAAAAAATTTCTCCGCATTCAGTTTTTTATTTCGTTCAATTTCTATCGGTTGCCTGTCAGCATTGGCAGCGTCGTCAGCAGCAACTGTGGCTGTCTCTTCAGTCGATTTTGTTTTACATGAGTCCAATATCAATCCTGCCGCAATAGTACTAATGCTAATTGCTTTTAATGATTCCCGTCTGTTCATAAAAAATGTTTTTAGAAAAGATTAAATATTTTGCTTGCCTCTTTGTTCCAGTATATATTCCGATGTTCTCATGGAAAGTGCAAGGATCGTCCATGTTGCATACTTATCTGATTGTTGTACTGTTGGCGCTCCGTCTACCACAAATAAATTCTTACAATCATGCGCCTGGCACCATTTATTCAGCACAGATTTTTTACTATCATCGCCCATCCTGGCAGTGCCTACTTCATGAATGATGCGCCCAGGTGCTTCCAGTCCCCACATGTCTTCGGGACCATGTGGTTTTGATGTAGGGATAGCTCCCATCTCATGTATGATCCTCGTGAAAGTTTCCTGCATGTGCTTCGCCTGGTTGATCTCATCGTGGTTCCATTTATAATGAAACCGCAGCACAGGAATCCCAAACTTATCAACTACGTTCGGATCAATTTCGCAATAGTTATCTATCCTCGCCATGCCAACGCCACGGCCTGACATACCAAAAGAGCTTCCATAAAAACGGCGGTAATCATCTTTGAGCGAAGCGCCATACCCACCGCCTTCTTTCATCTTTCCATCTCTTGCCGGCACTTTGCCATTTAGATTTGGAACACCTCCGCCAAAACCATAACCAGGCATGCCCATTCCACCCCCAAACTCAATATGATAGCCTCTTGGAAAATCTAATTTTTTATTGTCCTCCATCCAGGGACCGTAAATATGTATGCTGCCTGCACCATCCTCATTATAGCGTTTTCTATCCAGCAGTTGCGGCAGAAAACCAGATTGAGAAGCACCGGTAGAATCCTGCAGGTATTTGCCCACAAGGCCGCTACTGTTTGCAAGACCATTGGGATAAACCTGCGATTTTGAATTGAGCATGATCCTCGCAGATTCGCAGGAACTTGCAGCGAGAATGATTGTTTTACCATTTACCTGGTACTCCTGCATATCATCTTTACTTACGTAAGAGACACCGGTGGCCAATCCCTTACTATCTGTTATCACTTCCCTCACCATGGCGTTTGAGATCAGCTCAAGATTACCTGTTTTTAAAGCCGGGATAACGAGACAAGAGGAAGATGAAAAATCTGCATACACTTTGCAACTGCGGCCGCACTGACCACAAAAAAAACAAGCTCCACGACTTTTATTTCCGGGTAACTGTTCTGTTAATACAGAGCCTCTGCCGGGTATAACTTTTACGCCGGCCTTAGCAGCGCCTTTCATGATGAAAAGTTCAGGCAGCCTTGGCTTTGGTGGTGGAAGAAAAATTCCATCGGGCTCATTTTCCAGGCCTTCCACACTACCATAAATTCCTATCAGGCGATCCACTTTATCATAGAAAGGTTTTACCTCGTCGTAGGTGATCGGCCATCTGTCACTAACGCCATCATCGGGTTGAAAATCTTTTGGTCCAAACCTTAATGAAATTCTTCCCCAGTGATTGGTACGGCCGCCAAGCATTCTCGATCTGAACCAGTCAAACTCTGTATTATCTTTTTTCGTGTATGGCTCGCCGTCCAGTTGCCAGCTTCCGAAGGCGGCATCAAAATCGCCGAAGCCTCTTTCCTTAGTTGCAGCGCCCCGCCGCGGAGATTCATACGAAAACTTTAATTGCGAAGAATGTTTTGCCGGATCGAAGAAAGGACCTGCTTCCAGCAACAGTACTTTCACTCCTGCGTTTGCTAATGTGTACGCCGCCATTCCTCCACCTGCGCCTGATCCTACGATAACAACATCATATTGTTTGGATGATTTTTTAATTTGTATTTCGCCCATAGATAGTTTGTAAATAAAAAGTTTGAAACTGATAAGGAGAGTATTTCTGTTGAACGATGTATATAGTAAACAAGGGATAAAATAATGAACAATTTTTTGAACCCGGCAAAAGTTTTTCAATTAAGCTTCATTGGCAGCCGGTCCCGATCTTTTATCGGGATCGCACTCTTGTACATTTTATCAATGAGGAGCAAAATAACAGGTCACTAATTTATCCCTTGCGCAGTATAAAATAATCGGTTACTAATTTTTATTGTATCAGGTATTGATCCATTATGGTAAAGTTTTTACCAATACTTCTTTAAAAAATACTTTACTGTTAGGATCGTGTCCCTGCAAGGCAAACGTGCCGCTGCTCAAATGTTTCTCTGCCCTGTCTGCTGTTTTTTCAATGCCATCGGGTTCTGTATATTCCACCACAGTTTTATCATTGATCTTTATGGTTACTTTTTTGCCTTCTACTTTTATGTATTCGGTGTACCATTCATTGTCCTTTACATACACTTCCTTCACATCTTCCACAGCATATAAGCTACCTGTTCTTCTCCAGTCTGTATGAGAATTATTGACCTGCACTTCGTAGCCTTTTGAGGGCCAGCCGGTTTCCTGGTAAGCCGTATGAATAAAAATGCCGGAGTTGGATCCCTGCGTTGTCATCACCTTTACTTTTAATTCAAAGTTTTTAAAATCATGGTTCATTACAGGTCCTTCGTAAAACAGGTGAGCCCTTGGCCCGTGCACTACAATAGCCCCGTCTTCAACAGTAAATGTTGCAGGGTTTTCACTGGCTTTCCAGTTGGTTAATGTTTTGCCATCAAATAGCGAAACCCATTCATTTGCTCCGGGAGACTTTTTGGTGGTAGCGCTTGAGGCGAGGATGACAATCAAAGAAAAGAAGACAAGCTGTTTCATAAAAATAAAATTTGTTAAACGTATAAGAAAAATTTCGTTACTGGAGAGCTAAGCTTTTTCAATGGGTGCATTCAAATTGTCGCTTCACTTTTAAG
>JBDSAP010000217.1:0-20685 GCA_039922055.1 Ferruginibacter sp. | reverse complement strand
CTGTATAAAATCGAAGTAAGTTTTCTTGATATTTTTTTTAAAAAAACGACAGAATGTGGGAATGCTCATGTCTGCAACAGCCGCCACCTGTTGCAGTGTAACCGGCGTTAAATATCGCTTGAAGGAGAAGTCAATGATCTTTTCAATAGCAGGATTGACATTGGTATTTGATGAGGAAAAATTTTGAGTGAGGATGGTATATGCAGGAGAACTACTGATCTTCTGAAGGCATTGCAACAACTGGAAGATCCTTTGGTAACCCTTCATTGTTTCAATCTCCATGATCATGGAGGTTAATTCCTTTTTAAGTTTTTTTTGAAGCTGTATGCCATCCTGCTTTTTTAAAAAAAGATCCAACTGTTTCAATTCGGGCAGTTTTAAAAAATGTTCGCCAAACAGGTCTGGCTTAAAGTGAACAACCATTGCGGCGCCTGTCATTTTGTTGTGCTGTTTTTTAAACCAGTGCGGCAGGTTTCCTGCCATAAAATAAATATCCCCGGTTTTGTATTCGCCAATATGGTCCCCCATCATCACTGTGCCATGGCCCGCTGTGATAATGATCAGTTCACACTCTTCATGCTTGTGCCAGTTGGTTTCGAAGGTGGGGGTTTTGTAAGTGCGGCAGGCAAAGGACTGGTATTCATCCAGGTGAATTTTTTGTAGTAGGGTTTTCATTCAATATATCCATTAACTGTTATCTTATCAACTAATCCGCATAAAAATAGGGATAAGTGATAAGATAGGATATTTTATTTTTTAGATAGCAGTTGCACGGCAAGCGAAAAATGGGAAATTTTGCAGGGTAATTATAACGATTGCAAATACCTTCGTCAAAATTTTCACAATGCTATTATTAGGTATCGATGTAGGAACTTCTTCCATTAAGGTGGCGATTGTAGATGCAGATACGCAGCAGTGCATTACCACTGTTCAATACCCCGAAACAGAAACTGGTATTACCACGCTACAACATGGCTGGGCCGAGCAAAGCCCGGAGATGTGGTGGCAAAATGTAAAGCAGGCCATTTTAAAGGCCCATGCCACTCAATCGTACGATCCCTCCAATATTATCGCCATTGGGATTGCTTACCAGATGCACGGATTGGTGTGTGTGGATAAGGAACAAAATGTTTTGCGTGACAGCATCATCTGGTGCGATAGCCGGGCAGTTGAATTAGGCAATAAAGCCTTTGATGTCATCGGTCATGCAAAGTCATTGCAGCACCTCCTCAATTCTCCCGGAAATTTTACGGCAGCTAAACTTGCCTGGGTAAAACAAAATGAGCCCGGTCTGTACGAAAAGATCGATAAAATAATGCTGCCGGGTGATTTCATTGCAATGAAATTAACCGGGGAGATCACCACCAGTGTCTCGTCGTTGAGTGAAGGGATTTTTTGGGATTTTAAAGAGCAGGAGCTTTCTAAAGATGTATTGAATTATTTTGATTTCAGTACGTCATTGATACCCGTAATAAAAGATGTGTTTACCACCCACGGTACGGTTACTGCCGCAATAGCAAAACAGCTTTCTTTAAAAGAAGGCATTCCCGTTACTTACAAAGCCGGTGATCAGCCAAACAACGCTTTATCTTTAAATGTACTGGAGCCTGGGGAAGTGGCGGCTACGGCTGGCACTTCAGGTGTAATATATGGAGTGAGTGATGAACTCACCTTTGATCCAAGATCGAGGATCAATAGTTTTGCCCATGTGAATTTTGCGGAACAGCAAAAGCGGATCGGCGTGTTACTTTGTATAAACGGAACGGGCATTTTAAATCGCTGGATAAAAGAAATTACCGGCAAGCAATTCAGTTATCCGCAAATGAATGAAATGGCCGCTTCTGTGCAGGCAGGCAGCGACGGATTATTGATGCTACCTTTTGGAAATGGCGCGGAGCGGATGCTGGACAACAGGATGGTGCAGGGACATGTACATAATATTGATTTTAATACACACACACATGCACATTTATTCAGGGCGGCACAGGAGGGCATTGCGTTTGCTTTCAGGTACGGGTTGGATATAATGAGGGAGAATGGAATGAATCCTTCGGTGATTCGTGCCGGCAAAGCTAATATGTTTTTGAGTGATGTATTTACAACCAGTTTTGTAAACGCCACTAATGTGCCGGTTGAATTGCATGATTGCGATGGCAGCGTGGGCGCTGCAAAGGGCGCTGGAATTGGCGCAGGTTATTATGCTTCTGCAAAAGAGGCGTTTACAAATGCGAAGCCTCTGGCCCTGGTAGAGCCAAAAGAAAAAGACTTGTACGAAAGTTTATACAGCCGGTGGAAGCAATGCCTGGAGAAACAGTTAGCGTAGTCGTTTTGATAAGAATTGCAAGATCTAATTTGTTAGGCCTTTTTGTTTTGTTTGGTTGGTTGTTTGTGATATGTGTACGCCCCGGGAATATTTGCTCCACAAAGGTAAAACGTACAAGAGGGCGATGCAACGATGCTGCTCCCTGTACTAAAGCCCGGACAAACAATTGCCTTTCCTGGTCAATAAAAATTAATAAAACGAAATTTTTCTTTGCAGCCGGTACCAGCTTTTTGTATTTTTCGGATATATAGTAAACAAGTGATAAAATAATAAACAATTTTTTTTGAGCCCGGCAGAAGTTTTTCAATTAAGCTTCATAGGCGTCGCACTCTTGTACATTTTATCAGTGAGGAGCAAAATACCAGGTCACTAATTGATCCCTTTCGCATTATAATTGTTTGGGGTAAAAACGTAATAAAAATAGTAAGCTAATAAATATTCAATTCATAAACTTCTGTTCGCCAATGATGGTAAATGCCAAATAGAGCGGATGGGCAAAATTCTACAATATGTCAGTAATTACAGGTAACAAAGAATTTTTTAAAGGGATTCCGCAAGTGAAATTTGAGGGCCCGGAAAGTGATAACCCATTTGCATACAGGTGGTATGATGAGAACAGGGTAGTGGGTGGAAAAACAATGAAGGAGTACCTGCGGTTTGCCTGTGCTTATTGGCATTCATTTGTTGGAAACGGCGGCGATCCGTTTGGCGAACCTACGCATCTTCACCCATGGGATGAAAAAACAGATGCAGTTGAAAGGGCTAAAGATAAGGCGGATGCTGCATTTGAGTTTATTACAAAACTCGGCATGCCTTACTATTGCTTTCATGATGTGGATGTAGTGGATTATACAAGTGACGTTGCGGACAATGATAAACGGTTACAAACATTAACCGCCTATCTAAAGGAAAAACAACAGGCAAGTGGTGTGAAATTACTATGGGGTACGGCTAATTTGTTTTCGCACAAAAGATATATGAATGGAGCTTCCACCAACCCGGATTTTCATGTGTTGGCACATGGAGGTGCACAGGTAAAGGCAGCGCTTGATGCAACGATTGCACTTAAGGGTGAAAACTATGTGTTTTGGGGCGGACGTGAAGGTTATATGAGCCTGCTTAATACAAATATGAAGCGGGAAAAAGCTCATCTTGCAAAGTTCCTGCACACAGCAAAAGATTATGCAAGAAAGAATGGTTTTACGGGTACATTCTTTATTGAGCCCAAACCATGTGAGCCTACCAAACATCAATATGATTATGATTGCGAAACGGTGATCAACTTCCTTCGGGAGAATGACCTCCTGAATGATTTCAAGATTAATATTGAAGTGAACCATGCCACGCTTGCAGGGCATACTTTTCAGCATGAGTTGCAGGTGGCTGCCGATGCGGGTTTGCTGGGCAGCATGGATGCTAACAGGGGCGATTATCAAAATGGCTGGGATACGGACCAGTTCCCTAATAATATCAATGAGCTTAGTGAAGCAATGCTTGTAGTGTTGGAAGCCGGGGGCTTTGGCGGTGGTGGAATTAATTTTGACGCGAAGATCCGTCGTAATTCAACTGATCCTGCGGACTTATTTTATGCGCATATCGGCGGTATGGATACTTTCGCCAGGGCACTGATCATTGCAGATAATGTGTTGCAAAAAAGTGATTACAAAAAATTCCGTTCAGACCGTTACGCAAGCTACGATGCTGGAAAAGGAAAAGAATTTGAAGAAGGTAAATTAACACTCGAAGACCTGCGTGCATTTGCCGTAGAAAATGGTGAACCAGCAACAATCAGCGGAAAACAAGAGTATCTTGAGAATCTGATTAACAGATTTATTTAATTGATAATTCATAATGGATAATTGACAATTGATAAATGATAATGATAATTGATAATGGATAATTGACAATTGACAATTGACAATTGACAATTGATAATGGATGCTGAAGAATTGTATTAATTCGTGTAATTAGTTTTCAATTCGTGTAATCAAAACTCAATTCGTGTAATCAGAACTCAATTCGTATAATCAAAACTCAATTCGTGTAACAAGAACCAATGCAAAAACCACCCGCGCTACTCTTCGATCTAAACGGAACAATGATCGATGACATGCAGTATCATATAAGCGCATGGCACCGCCTGTCAAATTCTCTCGGAGCCAGTATCAGCATGGAAAACATGACCAAAGAGTGCTATGGCAAAGGCGAAGAGTTACTTGAACGCATCTTTCCCGGACGGTTTGCGGATGAGGAAAAAAAGGTGATGATCCTTGAAAAGGAAACTGCCTACCAAACCGTATTCAGGCCGCATTTGAAATTGATCGAAGGTTTGCCTGAATTTTTAGAGAAAGCCTATAACCGGGATGTAAAAATGGCGATTGGTTCTGCGGCAAACATCTACAATATTGACTTTGTGTTGGATGGATTAAATATAAGGCACTATATCGATGCCATAGTAAGCGCTGATGATGTGGAAATTAGCAAGCCAGCGCCGGAAACTTTTCTAAAATGTGCAGACCTATTGGGTGAAGATCCTGCCAATTGCATTGTATTTGAAGATTCGGCCAAGGGCGTGGAATCCGCTGCCAATGCTGGTATGCCGTGTGTAGTGCTCACCACTATGCATACGAAAGAAGAATTTGGTCAATATTCAAATGTCATCTGCATAATTGAAAATTATACCGACCCGCGGTTGGAAGCATTGTTTTGAACCTGCATTATTTTTATCCGGTGAGCCACTCTTTAAGGAGTGACTCACCGGTAGTTTAACCTGCAAAATATCTTAATAATTATTTTTATTATTCGTATTGTTAACGTCTAAGTGGCATAATATTTGAGTTTTTGCAGCCATGACGGAACAACAATTTGCAGATGAATTAAAAGAATGTTGCGACAGGGTGTTGCCAGATCTTTCCTTGCACTTAGTTGATAAAAAATATATCGACAATATGGATTTCGTGTATCATGACGGAATGCAAAGCTGGGTTGAGTATTGCGGAACAAAGCTGGGAAATTATGATGATAAGGCGGTTGAGATTATAGGCCGCATCATACATGCTGTTTGCAACAAACACAATATTCTATTTATTAACGCACTACCTGCGTAACGATCATTTAAGGTTACAAATGGGTTATTATCGGATGATGGGCGCTACCGGTTTAAACCTTAAATAAGGCGCCTCAAATACTCTGCGGCCTTTTAAATACTTCCTTTCGCCAAATATCACAGACCTCTAAATATCTTTTTTATCTTTCTTACTTAAGTTTTTTCGATAGTGTGCCCACGCAGATTGCGCCATTTCACGCCGGTTTACTTATCCGCTTGATGATACAACTGTTAACCCCGGAAATTATAGGTCGCAATAGCCGTTCTTGCCTGTCGAGATAAAATAAGTTCGAGAGTACGGTGGGATAAACCGTAATGAACACTATCGTCTTGGTAATATAAAGCATAGTTCTTTATTCTCAGGACAGTCTCTGCCAAGGGATTATTCTAATTTAAAGATTGTTGGTAGCAGGACTCGCCTTGGATTCCACTGAAGCGCTGTATCTTTTCTAATGTACCAGCAAGTCCTTCAGAATTAGCTTGTAGCATCATAGATTTACTTTTAGCATCATAGATTTAATAGTAAAGAGACTTGCCTTGAAAGTAAAATATTCCTGATAAGAAATTTGTTCCAATTCCTGTATCACATGTAGTACGATTAAATAAAAAGACAACCTACCGCTGGTTGCCTTTTTATTTGTTGTTTGTTTATCATTATCTTCAAATTCATATTTTCAATTCGTTTTGTGTCAGGCAGAGCAAGTAACGAATGTCTTTACTTCGTAAAAGTTGTCGGCAATTTTATATGTGATCCGTACTAAACTTAGAAACAGAATCTATCAGAAACTGATCATTGATAAACTATAAACAAATATTGATGCGCTCTAAACATAAAAAGTTTTTTTACACTTTACTATTTTTATTTTTCTCTTGCCTCGCATTTGGGCAATCAACAAACTACGTCCCCGAAGATCGTGTTGCTGCAGACTTTACCCGGTTACTGGATAGGCCGAGAGTGGCCTTCGATGGTTCGTTTCAATCAACTAAAACAGATTCGGTAATTATTGAAACAGGTTTTATTTATAGTGAAAAAGATGAGCAGGTGCCGATGCTGATATACAAACCTGTTACCGGCGCTAAATCTTTTCCAGTAGTTATCTTTCTTCACGGCACTGGTGGAAGTAAGGATAATGAGGGTATAATAAATATTTTATACCAGTTAACCAGGAGAGGAATTATGGGTGTGGCAGTCGACGCTCGTTATCATGGCGCCCGTATTCCGGGAGGGGCGCATGCATCACAAGAATATGCAGCAGCTATTATCAAGTCTTGGAGCAATAAAGATCCTGCACATCAAAAGCATCCTTTCTTTTTCGATACCGTCTATGACCTGTGGCGGGTAACTGATTATTTAATAACCAGGTCTGATGTGCAGGCAGATCGCATTGGCATGGGAGGTATATCGATGGGTGGCATAGAAACCTGGATGGCAGCATCTGTAGATAAAAGGATCAAAGTGGTAGTATTGGATATTGCTGCGCAAAGTTTTAAATGGTCGCTTGAAAATAATGCATGGCAGGGTAGGGTGAACACCATAAAAGATGCACACCTCCTAGCCGCTAAAGACATGGGCGACACTGCCATCAATCAACAAAATGTAAAAGCCTTTTGGGGTAAATTGATACCTGGAATCACCGATGAATTCGATTGCCCGTCAATGATCAGGTTAATATCGCCAAGACCCTTACTTATATTAAGCACGGAAAAAGATCAGAACTGTCCATTGCCCGGCGCAAAGATCGCTTATGCATCTGCGCTGGAATCTTACAATTTAAAAAATGCGGAGAACAAATTAAAGATGGACATTGCGCCAAACCAGCCACATCGTTCCACTCCCGAACACCAGCAAATGATGCTTGAATGGTTTAGTAAATGGCTTTGATTTTTATTCTAAGGCGAGTCTCTGCTAATGAAGTGTTCAAATATAAAGACTGTTGGTAGCAGGACTCGCCGTTGATTCCACTGACGCGGTGCATCTTTTCTAATGTAACGGCAAGTCCTTCAGAGTTAGCTTTTAGCATCATAGATTTAATTGTGAAGAGACTTGCCTTGGAATTAAAATATTCCTGATAAGAAATTTGTTCCAATTCCTGTATCACATTTAATACGATTAATTAAAAAAGCAACCTGAAGTAGTTTGTTTTTTTATTTCCTAATTTCATAAGTGAAAACATAATCGCCACAGTTGCAACTGTACCCACCTTATGAGAAAATATATTTTGATCTTACTGATTCTTGGGCAAGCACCCATATCATTTGCACAAAATCCTGAAGACGAAACTGGTTTAAAAACTTTGCTGAAAGCCGACATTGGTTTGCAGGGCATAGGGGTTACGTTCGAACCAAGACTTGGCAAAAAGATGACGATGGATCTTTCTGCCGGTGCTGGTGGCGGCTACAGTGTTTGGGAAGGCGGTATAGAATACGAAATAAATATTTTTCAACCTGCATTCTACTTTTCTATAACGCCAAAGTTTTTTTATAACAGGCAAAAAAGAATGAAGGCTGGAAAGGTGAGCCAGTCGAATGCTGGTAATTATATTGGCCTGCGACTAAAATATGCAACGCCGAGTGTTGCTCCAAATGATGCGCTAAGAGAGACTTTCCTGGTAAACCTGCATTGGGGCTTGCAACGGGCATTGGGCAAACATTGGACATTGAATGCGCATGCCGGTGCTGGTTATGCGCAGGATATTCCAAGTTCTTTCGGAACACTTTATCCTGCGCTTGATGTGAAATTCTCTTACAATCTCTTTGTTTCCAAAAGGTAAAAAGTTTGTCTCGGTCTCATCTGGAAATGGGCAAGCTGCAACGATCTCGCATGAAAAAGAAACGTTCGCAGACAACATAGCAACGAAATTATTTTTTTGCAGGGTAAGGCACATTTCCTTTTGCATAAAACCAAATGATGCGGTTCATTTTATCATCCTCTCCACCATCCACTTCATTAAAAACTTCCCATTGTGATTGAAGCGCATATTTTCTTGCTTCACCATGCAGCGCCTTCAGGTCTGCATTCATTTCATTCAGCGGAATATTATTGGGAACTGCAACGTACGGTGTAATATTTTTCGTTAATTGAAAACAGCCCGTCATCAGGCTCGCGGTTGCATCAATCACATTCATCGGCGGCACACCAAGTACCTGCTCAATCGTACGCAGTATGGAAGTTTGATTGTAATTGGTAGTCACCAGTTTCCCGCTACTATAAGGGCTTACTACAAGGCCAATCGTTCTGTATGCAGAGATATGATCCCAACCACTTTGCGAATCATCTTCGGTAATAAATACGACGGTAGAATCCCAGTATTTACTTTTTGTGATCGTCTCCATAATTCTGCCTACTGCAAGATCATTGTCTGCAACCATTGCATTGGGTGTCGGAAAATTAGGAGATGTGCCTGCGGTATGATCGTTGGGCAATGACATGATCAACAGGTTAGGCAGGGAGCCATCTTGTTCATATTGTTTCCATTCTTTTATAAAAATATCTGCCCGTTGCTGGTCGGAAAATGCGATGTTATCACAGTCAGGGAAGGTAGGATGGATGATCGGCCTGATACGGGCAATGGTGGTTTCATTGTGCCAGTCCGGCGGGATGCTATCCTGCCATCTTCTATATAGATCAGCCCATTTCAATTTCCGGTCATACTCCGTTTCGCAAGCTTCGCCAAAAATGCGGACTGTTTTTCCATGGTCCAATGCCTGGTTCCATATAAAGCCACTCTTATTGTAAACAAGGGCATCTGCCTGCCGGTGCGGATAACTCCGGAACCAGGCCCGTACATTCCGTTCTACATAATCCGATACCATGCCTGCATCGGTCCATTGATGACCCTCAGCAGAAGATTTACCCGAAGCATAATAATCATCCATCCAACCAAACTGTTTGGCGAGGGCATGCATATTCGGTGTGATCCTTTGCCCGAAAATACAAAGAGAGCTATCGCCTCTTCCTTCGGGCATATCGCCAAAAACCTGGTCGTAAGTTTTATTTTCCTTGATGATATATACCACGTGTTTAAAAACTGAAGGCTCTCCTAAACGCTCGGGAACCGGTGCTGGCGCGACATTTTCACGGGGTAGCAACTTAAATGGTTCTAACCTGCTTATTAAACTTAGCTGCGCCACTTGCTGCGTGTAGTCTTTTAACTGCGACTTGCCCGGAAGAGGAATGATACTTACCGAAGCAAGCTGGTTATGGATAAACCTTGCCTGTTTTTTATCATCGACAACATTTGCGCCGTCAGATTCAAGGTTTGTTACAACGAGTTTCTTCTGCAATAGTAGTACTCCACCGGGGTATGCCTCTGTGGGTATATATCCCTGCACATACGAACTTCTTTTGCCCGTGGCTGATGCCTTGCTTCCTAATTGCACAACAGCTATCGCATTATCAAAACCATTGGCAACATAGAGGATGGTATTCTCTTTGTTTAATTCAAGTGCGGTAGGAGTGCTTCCCTGTAGTTTATTTTTATCATTGCGCAATAAACCAACCTGGATAGTTTCAGTCACCTTGTTTGTTGTGGTATTGATCACCGAGATATTATCACTGGAACCATTGGCAACATAAATATCTCTTCCATCAGCGGAGATCTTAATGGCAGTAGGGTGTAAGCCAGTTTCTATATCTTTCAAACGTTTACCAGTAGCCGCATCAAACACCGACACGGTACCAGAACCCGTTGCTCCTGTCACCGGATCAGTGTATGCAAGTCCCCAGGGCACACCTGCTCTTTCCCTGCTGCTGTCAGTTGCATTATCACCTGCCCAATTGCTTACATATACATTGCCTTTCGCCCTGGCAATGCCATAAGGAGCTACACCGGTTGCTGCTTTCCAAACCACTACTTTTTTATCCCAATCTATTTTCAGCAATTCATTATTACCATTCAATACCACGTATAAATAGTACTTACCTTTTTCATAAGCAATTTCCACATCGTTTGGTAGAGCATTTTTTGCAGGGGCATTTTTTTCAAAAGGGATATCGGTAAAATTCCTAAAGCCATTTGCCCACTCAGCAATTATCACAGCAGATCTATCCTTTTCTGCAACACTCCACATCACCCATGTTTTACCTTTATTACTGAACGTGCATATACCGGAATACGTACTCATAAAACCATTATAAGCCGGGATTTCTGACAGGCTCCACCGGGTAATGATCTTGCCGGATGAAACATCAATAACGGTGAGACCATAACGATCTTCTATCACCACCTTATTACCCGGTAAAGCCGCTGCATCCAGCGCATGATTTTCCAGCTTCGGGTCTCCAAATCTTATCACGTTTCCTGCCGAATGAATGATGCGGTTAAATGGCATCAGGCGCATGGAATCTTTTTGACGGCTGAAATATTCCGATAGCGCTTTTATGTGATCCGTGTTAATAAAATCGATGTTAAGCTGCTGCAATTTTTTCCATGCAGAAGCGGAATCCGGGCAGCCCCAAAAACGAATCGGTTTTTGTAAACGATGAGCTTCCATAACTACAGACTGAATTGTTTTTTCTTCACTGTCCGTCATTACACCTCTTTTCTTCCACTTTGTATACTTACTAACATCGTCACTAAGCAAGGCTATGCGTGATAATTCCTTAATATCATACTTTACCCCGGGCCGGCCATCAAACCAAATGAAAGAAGGGTATGAATTGTACAAGCTGGGCGCAGGACGATTACCGGTTATCACAAAACGTAGTGAAGGATTTTTGGTAAGCACCGGGTATTTATTCAGCAAATCTATAATCGCATCCAATGTATGAATGCTGTCTGTTTTTATATCAATTAATAATTGAAGTTTTTTTGTAGTATCGTTATATACATATCCATTATTTTTACTAGCGTAATCGGCTAAAGGAAGCAGGTACATATTTTCAAGCGTGCGGCTTTTTGTTAGCTCATTGGAATCATGACCCACAAGTAAAAGCCCATTGCGCAGGTGCACATCAGGCTCTATTGATCCAAAACCCTCATGATATGCTTGTAAAAAAGGTGCTTGCTGTAAATAGTCATTGTGCGAATGGGCATTGGCTGTTGTATATAAAGAAGTCTGTCCGCTTACAGTCTCAAAAAAGATAAACGGCATTAATAAAAAAAAAGTTCTCAACAAGCTCATAGTAATAGTTAAAAAGTGAAGATAAAATAACAGTAATTAAGAGCGTGATCGTTCATCAATTTATTGCTTTGATATCAATTATATTATCATTAAATTTCTGCTACCAAAACATTATTTAACCTAAAAAACCATTTACACATCCCCCAATCATTTTCTTTTGTGCACTAATTTAATAAATCCTGTTAAACAACAAATTATGAGAAAAAATCCAACCAGGGTTGTAAGCTTTTATGCATGCATCATCTTCGCAATCCTTTGCACGGTTATACAGCCAGCCATAGCTGGTAACAAACCTCCCGGAAAACATGTAAATAATTTTAGAGATCGTGGTATTCGTGGTAAAGTCACGGATGCAAGTTCGGGCGCCGGTTTAAACGGCGCAAGTATTTCCGTAAAAGGAAGTACAAATGCTACAACAACAGACGCTAATGGAAATTACTCAATCACAGTACCTGGAGACAACTCCATATTGGTTGTTAGCTTCGTAGGATATGTTACCCAGGAAGTTCCTGTAAATGGAAAATCTACCGTTGATGTTGCACTCGCCTCTTCAGTAAACGATCTTGCACAGGTAGTAGTAGTGGGTTACGGAACACAAAATAAGAAAGATATAACCGGCGCTGTAAAATCACTGAAAAGCGGGGCGTTTAACAAAGGAATCATTAATTCGCCTCAACAACTTCTTCAGGGGAAAATAGCTGGTGTAAATGTTGTATCTGCCAGCGGTGAACCCGGCGGAGCCATAGGAATAACCATCAGGGGGCCCGGTGGTGTAAGATCTGGCAACACGCCACTTTTTGTTGTTGACGGTATTCCTTTGGATAATTCATTAACAGGACGTGGTGACCCGCTGAACTTTTTAAACCCACTGGATATCGAATCAATCGACGTCTTGAAAGATGCCTCGGCTACTGCTATTTATGGTGCACGTGGCGCCAATGGCGTAGTGCTTATCACCACAAAAAAAGGCAAAGCAGGTACTTCCACCGCTACTTTTTCAACAAGCCTGGGTGTTTCAAAAATGGCAAGGGCTATCAATTTGTTTACTGCTGACGAATTTCGTAAAGAAGTTGTTGCTGTAGGGGGGATTTTAGATGACAAATCCGGCAATACCGATTGGCAAAAAGAAGTAACGCAAACCGCATTGACTCAAAATCATAATCTCGCATTAAGCGGAGGATCCGACAAACTGACTTATTATGCATCGTTTGGTATGCAAAAGCAAGAAGGCATAATTAAGTCCAGTGAACTGGACAGGTATAATGGCCGCTTTAATGTTACACAAAGATTTTGGGATGACAGACTCACGCTTGAAGCGAACCTGGGTGTAACAACCACAAAAAATGATCGCCCGCCTTCTTCAACAATTATTGGTGATGCGCTCGCTAATAATCCAACCTACCCGGCTTATGATGCAACTGGAAACCCTGCCATTTACTCTAACTTCAGCAACCCATTGATTTTATTTGACCTGGAAAAGGACCTGAACACGCAAAACAGGGTGATCGGTAATTTATCTGCTTCTCTTAAAATTGTTAAAGGACTTGTTTATAAGGCCACGTTTGGAATCGATAATTCAAATAGTACAATTGATATCCAATCAAAGTCCAGCACCGTACCCGTGCGTTTAGGCAGATTGGAAACTTTCTACAATTATAACAGGAACAGGTTATTTGAAAACTATCTTACCTATAACTGGAGCAATTCAACCCACAATGTAACCGCATTGGCGGGTCACTCTTATCAACGGGTTTTCTTGCAGGGAAGAAATAACAGTATCAACAATTTCCCCATTACTCCCGTGGAGCCGCAATATAATCCAGGCCAGGGAACGCTGCTTGACCTGGTTAATAACCGGCCCGGAGGTTACGCCACTGTCAATGAACTGCAATCCTTTTTTGGCCGGGTAACTTACCAATATAATAGTAAATACCTCGCTACTATCAATTTCCGTGCTGATGGATCTTCAAAGTTTGGTGAGAACAATAAATACGGATATTTCCCTTCCTTCTCATTAGGTTGGAAAATATCAGAAGAAGAATTCATGCAACATTCTGCATTCACTAATCTGAAATTGAGGGCAGGTTGGGGATTGACCGGTAACCAGGAGTTTCCGGAAAAACAAACACAGGGTTTAGTGCAATTAACTACCGCCGTGAGTTACCCGCTGTATCCCACCGGCGCTTATCCGGGAGGTATTGCTTATTTAAGAATAGCAAATCCCGATTTGAAATGGGAAACTTCCAAACAAACGAATATAGGTCTTGATTTCGGACTGTTGAAAGGAGCTTTGTCCGGAACGATTGACGTATTTCAAAAAGTTTCCAGCAACATTTTGCTGAATGTGCCTCCTCCCGATCCTATTCAGGTGAACGCTACATATTGGACGAATATAAAAGATATGAACGTTACTAATAAAGGTGTGGAACTGGACCTGGAATACAGGCATGTTTCCAAAAAGGGTGTAAGTTTTAATATTGGTGGAAACATCACTTACATGAAAAACAATGTTACGGGTTCACCGCAACAGATCATTCCTTCGGGAACAGGAGCGGGTTCAGGAAATACAGGTGAAACCATCAATGGATTTCTCAATGGAGAACCAGCGGGTACCTTTTTCCTTAAACAGTATTTGGGAATTGGTGCAGATAGCCTCGGTATGTATTTAGACAAGGACAAAGATGGGGGTATTACCGCTAATGATCGTGTAGCTGCAGGTACCGCCTTGCCCAATGTGCTTTATAGCTTTTATGGTGGTCTCTCTTACAAAGGATTCGATTTCAACACTAATTTTAACGGCGTTTCGGGGAATAAAATATATGATTTGACTGCCACTACGAGTTTCACAAAGGTTAGACTGGCAAAAAGCGTAAATACCACAGCGGAAGCAGTTGAAGAACCAAGAGAAAAGATCAGTAACCCAGCCCCTTTAAGCACACGTTATCTTAAGAACGGCGCTTACCTGCGATTGAATAATGTTACGCTTGGCTATACCTTCAATACAGAAGCATTGGGACTCAATAAATGGATTACTTCTTTGCGTTTATCTGTTACCGGTCAAAATCTTTTTGTAGTAACCGATTATGATGGTTACGACCCGGAAGTAAATGCCGACAGGCCCGAGAGGGGCGTTAGTTCTTATGGAATTGATTATTTAAGTTATCCAAAGGCACGAACAATCATTTTTGGTTTAAATCTTTCATTTTAAAAATTAAGGAAATGATAAAGAAAATATTTGGCCTCCTGTTATCGATTACGAGTATGGCCATACTATACAGTTGCACGAAATTAAAAGAGGAAATCCTGGATGAGTCTTCACCTGCTGGACTCACGGAAAAGCAGATTGCAGAAGGAACCATCGCACCGGTATACTCTTCTCTACCGGGACTTTTTCAGCATACCAATTATTTCGCATTGCAGGAAATTTCTACCGATGAGGCTATTTTACCGTTCAGAGGCGGAACGGACTGGAATGATAATGGTATTTATATTTCGTTACACCGGCATGTTACGCCCAGCGGCGATGTCAACGTGTCAAACACTTGGAACCTATTGACTGGGTCTATAGCAAGGGCTGTACTTGCTATCAATGCCCTTTCTACTAATACTGATCCCAGTGCTAAGTTGTTTGCAGCCGAAGCAAGAGGTATGAGAGCCTATTATTCGTTGGTAATGCTCGATATGTTCGGACTTACTTTTAAAAAAGAATTACCGAGCGAGCAATCCCTGGTTTTGCGTGGGGAGGAGGCTATTGCATACATAAAATCAGAATTACTCGCAGTAGAACCTCTACTGGATGCCGGTACAGGACCCGGACGCTTATCAAAACCCGCTGTATGGGGGTTACTGGCCAGGCTGCATTTGAATGCTGCTGTATATCGTGATCGATACGCTCCAACATTTACAGCCAAACCGGAAGATATGGATAAAGTGGTTGAGTATTGCGACAAGATCATTAGCTCAAACCAGTTTGCTTTGTCCGCAGATTATTTTTCAATTTTCAACGATAATAATCATACCAATAAGGAATTGATCTTTGCAGTTGACCAACGTGCAGACCTGAACGGACACAATCGTATGGCATATTTCTCTATATCCGGCGACATGTTTCCGCTGCCGGCTTATACTGGTGCCAATGGAACAGACGGTCCTGCAATTACTCCAGATTTTTATCAGACATGGGTAGCAGCGTATGCGCCTGCAGATCCCGCAGGAATTGACCCACGATTTTATAAACAAAATCTTTCGATCTATTCCAATCCTGATGATTCATGTGTAGATGCTGCTAATTTTAATATCAACCGTGGCATATTAAGAGGACAACAATACGGTTTAACAAAGGATGCCGCTGGCGCCTTTAAAAAATGCCCCGATGGAAAAATGAAAGTGAGCCAGCTCTTTAATGCAACTCGTGGAAAGCCCACTCAACCTGTTGTTTTCACTGAATTTATTGATTTTAGTTCAGCCGGAAGTGACTACAGCAGGGGTTACCGGGTAGAAAAATATGAATTCAGCAGGGGCTCCGTAAGCGGAAGGAATTTTGGAGAACATGATATCGTGATCCTTCGTTTAGCCGATGTATACCTGATGCGTGCAGAAGCAAAACTGAGAAAGGGAGGTGGGGAAGCTGCGGCTTTAGCAGATGTAAATACTGTCCGTGCTGCAAGAACAGCTACCACTCCGGCGCCAGCGTTGACTACAATGAGCCTTGATCTCTTATTCCGTGAAAGAGGATTTGAATTGTACTGGGAACACCTGCGTCGTACAGACATGGTTCGTTTTGGAAAATATGAAGGCACCTGGACAGAGAAAACAAACAGTGATCCGCAAAAAAGAATATTTCCTATTCCGCAAACTGTAGTTGATGGGGCTTCCGGTATCCCGGGGTATTTAGTGCAGAATCCGAGTTATTAGGTGTCACGAACAATGAAAATCGATTAGTCCTAATAATAGTTTGTAAAAAAATCAGCAGCAATAAAAAATTGGCTGCTGATTTTTTTTTGGTGGTGTTTACAAACAGTAAATCATGTTTCCATGAATTTTGAAAAGAAATTTTTGTCCAAACATTTGTATTTCATAGCAGCATTGTTGCATCGCCCCCTTGTACTACAGTGCACATGGCAACTTTTTAGAACCGCTGTTGGGGAGTATTAAAGTAAAAGTAGTCTCCCCCGAAATTGTCTGAATTAGGATTTATATCATTAAGGGATTAGAGGAATACCATTACTAAATAACAGTAGGGGCTCGCCTAGTGTTAATAAATACGCATCACACATCATACATCACACATCATACATCCGACATCATACATCAAAATAGTTTTCCCTGTTCTCCAGGCCTGCGGAAAATAGTAGTATCCAGTTCCCATCGTTCTCCTTCCATGCCATACAATTTTTTAAACTGCCTGAATTGTTGGGCAAGTATGTCAGCTATTTTTCCATCTCCATGTATCCTTGTTCCAAAGCGGGTATCATTCACTTTGCCATCATGGCCTTGCTCCACAAGGTGCCATACCTTATCTGCGCTACCAGGAAAATTTTTATATAGCCAATCATGGAACATCAATTTTACCGAGCCATTTAAACGTACCATTGTATATGCACAAAAAGTAGCGCCATGCTCACTGGCTGCTTTCATAATATTATGCATTTCATGATCATTAAGGCCAGGTATCATTGGACCAAGTATTACTCCCATTGGTACACCTTCCATACTCAATTCCTTTATCAATCTTAATCTTTGCTGGGCAGTAGTAGTTCTTGGTTCCATTACTCTTCGCAACGATTCATTAAGGGTGGTGATGGATACAATTATGGAAATAAGTTTTTTTTCAGCAAGCCTTTTGATGATCTCTTTATCCCTAAGCATTCCTGAGTTTTTCGTGATTAGGCTTACCGGCTGGTTGAATTCAAGACATGTTTCCAATAGTTGTTTTGTTAACTTAAACTTTTTTTCTGCTGGCTGATAACAATCTGTGTTCCCGCTCATCATAATAGGTTGGCATTCCCAGGATGGATTCATCAGAAATTTCCTTAAAAGTTGGGGAGCATTTTTTTTCACCAGTATCTTGCTTTCAAAATCAAGTCCTGCACTATAACCCCAGTATTCACGCGCATTGCGGGCAAAGCAATAGATACAACCATGTTCGCAGCCGGCATAAGGGTTCATACTATACTCCATCTCCAGGTCGGGACTATCCACTTTATTCATAATGCTCTTTGCTTCAGTTTCAATATAGCTTGTTGAAATATCCGATTCGGTCCAATCATCGATAGATTCAACATACTCTTTTGAAGTAGTGGTTTTTATAAAACGGTTGCCGGTATTTATCTGTGCACCCCTTCCATGTATATAAGAAGAAGCATCTTTTTGTGTTAATCCTTCTTTCATTTTTCACCCATCATTTTATCAATCAAATAATTGCGTTTTTCAAACAAAGCCGTTGTAGCAGGATAAAGAAAAATGTTTCAATCATCGCCAGGTATTCAACATTTATTTATTAACCATTACTCAAACTTACTAAAATATTTAGTAATATTGCTAAATGATTATGGCAAAGGCTTTATCAGTATTTACCAATGACAGGAACAAAAGCAGATATTATTGCCAGGTTGCAAAAGGATCTACTTCCATTGCAGGGATTCAAAAGCCATTTGAACAATACTGCGCTGGATATGGAACTCGGCCCGATAAAAAATGCTTTCCCTGGTAATAGCTTTCCCATTGGAGCCATACATGAATTTATTTGTAATGCAGTAGAAGATGCTGCGGTTACGGCCGGTTTTATAGCAAGCTTGCTTGGTTCCTTGATGCGAAAGGGTGGGGTAGCAATTTGGATTGGATGTTCACCAACAATTTTTCCTCCGTCACTTAAATCTTTCGGCATTGCACCAGACAAGATCATATTTATAGATCTGAAGAAAGAAAAAGAAATGCTTTGGGTAATGGAAGAAGCGCTTAAATGTAAAGGACTTGCGGCAGTTATCGGGGAGTTAAAAGAATTAAG
This sequence comes from Ferruginibacter sp., assembly GCA_039922055.1. GTDB lineage: Bacteria > Bacteroidota > Bacteroidia > Chitinophagales > Chitinophagaceae > Ferruginibacter. The sequence goes on along the minus strand of JBDSAP010000217.1, from coordinate 2,127 downwards.
TTTTACTACCTCAAGACGACTCCAGTTAGCCGTGGAGCAAAGTAAGGTAACAGGATTTATTATTCGCCATAATCCCCGTGGTTTAAATACAACAGCTTGCATTAGCCGTTGGAAAATTACCTCTCTGCTCACTGGGTCAGCAGATGAGTTGCCTGGTGTAGGTTTCCCCCAATGGAATGTAGAATTATTGAAAGTGCGAAATGGGTACCCTGGCTCCTGGCAAATAGAGTTTATCGCAGGGCATTTCAAATTTGTTTATAAACAGGCTTCCATTCCTCAACAAAGAAAAACGGGATAATATGCAAAAGCGATTTATCTCGATCTGGTTCCGTCACTTAAAAACGGATTGGTGGATCCGCCGCCAGCCAAACCTCAGGCAAATTCCCTTCGTGTTAGCGTCACCTGACCATGGAAGAATGGTGGTAACAGCGTCAAATAGATTAGCGCAACAACAAGGTGTGCATACCGAAATGGTATTAGCAGATGCGAGAGCCATCATCCCTTCTTTACAGTTTTTTGATGATGAGCCGGAACGTGCTGATAAATTACTCACAGGTATTGCAGAATGGTGTATCCGCTACACGCCTTCAGTAGCCATCGATCCACCGGAAGGATTGCTACTGGATATTACAGGTTGCAGTCATTTGTGGGGAGGTGAGCAAAAATACCTGGCTGATATTATTCAACGTTTAAAAGATTTTGGGTATGATATCCGGGCTGCAATAGCGGACACTATTGGCGCTGCCTGGGCGGTTGCACGGTTTGCAAATGATAAAAGCATCGTTGAAACCAGGCAACAAACAACCGCATTACTTTCATTGCCTCCGGCAGCGCTTCGGTTGGAAGCAGAAACAATTGAACGGCTGGAGAAAATGGGGCTTCGCCAGGTTAGCCAATTTATCAATATGCCACATAGTGCTTTGCGTCGGCGTTTTGGCGGGCAATTATTGAAACGGCTTGACCAGGCCATCGGTAATGTAGCCGAAACAATTCAGCCATTACAGCTCAGTACTCCTTACCACGAAAGACTGACCTCTCTTGAACCCATTGTAACAGCCACGGGTATTGAGATTGCTTTACAACGATTGCTGGGTACTTTATGTGATCGGTTGAAAAAAGAAGAAAAAGGTTGCAGGCTGGTTATATTGAACTGCTACCGGGTAGATGGAAAAACGGAAAAGGTAGAGATCGGCACTAATCGGCCGTCCTGTAACAGCAAGCATTTATTTAAATTGTTTGAAGACAAATTGTGCACCATTGAACCTGCATTAGGAATTGAACTATTCATATTGGAAGCGCCAATTGTAGAAGAGCTATCCCCGGTTCAGGAAAAGCTTTGGGAGGCTGCCGCAGGATTGAATGATATTGATTTGGCAGAGCTATTAGATCGCCTGGCTGGAAAGATTGGCGCCGATCATATACATCGGTATGTACCTGCTGAGCATTACTGGCCGGAACATTCATTTAAAAGGGCAGCCTCACTTCAGGAAGAATTACAAACTACCTGGAAAGCTGATCGGCCAAGGCCCTTGCAGCTATTAAAAAAACCAGAGTCTATAGAAGTCGCCGCGCCAATTCCGGATTATCCGCCAATGTTATTTCGTTACAGGGGAAGGTTGCATAAGATCACCAAAGCAGATGGACCGGAAAGGATTGAACAGGAATGGTGGTTGCAACAGGGGCAGCACCGTGATTATTATTATGTGGAAGATGAAGAAGGTTGCCGCTACTGGTTATTCCGGTTAGGACATTATGATGCAGCTCGTTCTTATAAATGGTTTTTGCATGGGTTTTTTGCATAGAGCTTTTGTTGATCTTGATAAACTGTTGATGGATAGATTGAAGAAAATAGAGGCTCTATTTCAGGCGAGTCTCTACCTGAAAACTTTTCGAATCCAACGGCTGTTCGAAGCTGGACTCGTCGCTGTTTGATGTTTTGATTAGATAATATTTTTTTCATTGAAACGCTTATTCTCAGGCGAGTCTCTGCCAAAAAACTTTCCGAATACAGAGGCTGTTGGAAGCAGGACTCGCCGATATTCGATTCCTGTTTTGATTATAGAATATTTTTTTTATTGGAAGTATTCAGATATCAGGCCATCATTCATCTTCAACGTTCTTTCTTTT
>JBDSAP010000216.1:0-3525 GCA_039922055.1 Ferruginibacter sp. | reverse complement strand
AGTTGAATTTGGAGAAAAGATCAGGGCACGTTCAATTATACCCGGCGGACAATCCTTTAATCCAAACTCCAAACATTTTGCAGACCAGGCGCAAATGTATCTTGAGGGTAAATTCAAAGATGTATTATTTTATAAAGAAGATGTATTAAAACACGCCGAAAGTACCTATCATCCCGGCGAGTAATTTGTTTGTCCCCATTAACTTTCTTTTATGCAGAATGGTTGTAATGTGAAATGAAATCTTTCTGCATTTAACGATAACCAGCCTTTCCTGCTTAATTTTACAAATAAAAAAGGAAGTCATTTTGCCCGATATCATTCATTTATTACCCGATAATATTGCCAACCAAATTGCAGCCGGCGAAGTGATTCAGCGTCCCGCAAGTGCAGTAAAAGAGCTACTCGAAAATGCGGTAGATGCGGGCGCCACTGAAATAAAATTATTGGTGAATGATGCAGGTAAATCATTAGTTCAGGTGATCGACAACGGCAAAGGAATGAGCGAAACCGATGCCCGGATGAGCTTCGAGAGACATGCCACCTCCAAAATCAAAAGTATTGACGATCTCTTTCATATTAAAACCATGGGTTTTAGAGGAGAAGCATTGGCCAGTATAGCAGCCGTAGCGCAGGTGGAATTGAAAACAAAAAAGGATACTGAAACAACCGGCACCTATATCGAAATAGATAACAGCGTAGTAAAAAAGCAGGAGCCCATTGCCATGCAGCAAGGTACCAGCATAGCCATGAAAAACCTGTTTTTCAATGTTCCTGCCAGGCGGAATTTTTTGAAAAGTAATACATCTGAGTTGCGCCACATTATTGATGAATTTATTCGTGTGGCAATGGCCTTCCCCGACATTTTCTTTTCCCTAAGCAGTAATGGACAACAGGTATTTCACCTGGAAAGGGGCACATTGAAACAACGCATTGTGCAGATACTAGGTAATAATTACAACGCCAGGCTGGTAAGTGTGCAGGAGCAATCGGATTACATGAATATTTATGGCTTTGTGGGCAAACCTGAGACTGCAAAAAAAACACGGGGAGATCAATATTTTTTTGTGAACAACCGTTTTATAAAAAGCGCTTATCTTAATCATGCTTTGATGGGAGCTTTTGATGCGATGATCGCTAAGGATAGCTTTCCGATGTATGCTCTTTTCATTGATCTTGACCCGGCACAACTGGACATTAACGTACATCCTACCAAGCAGGAAATAAAATTTGAAGATGAGAAAATTGTATATGCATTTGTACAAAGTGCGGTGAAACATTCGCTGGCTCAATTCAGCATTACACCTACCCTCGATTTTGAACTCGACTCATCTATACAAAACCTGGATGCGGTGACAAAACCTTTTACGGAAGAGAAGAAATCATCTGCTGCATCTTCATCTTTGTATAGCACGTTTACTCAAAAGCACCAGGCACACTTTATAGAGAACAGGAGCGAACTAAAACATTGGAAAGATTTTTATGAACCTGTAAAGCCGGCAAGCGAAACAGCTCCTGCCAATATGCAAAAGCCCGCGGTGTCAGAAGATATGTACCTCCATGTAGCCAATACTAATTTTCAAACACCGTCCCTTTTGCATGACCTGCTGCAATTGCACAGTACATATATCATTGCCCAAAATGATGCAGGCTTTATAGTGATTCATCAGCAAAATGCACATGAGCGGATCTTGTATGAGAGATTTGTAAAAGCACTGAATGGCAAACCTGTTGCAACACAACAAAGTCTCTTTCCACTTACAATCGAAGTGGCGGCACAAGATGTGGCCATATTAAATGAGTTGCTACCTGATTTGCATTACCTGGGTTATCATCTCGAACCCTTTGGAAAAAATACATTTGTAATACAAGGCACACCAGCCGGTGTGGACGAGGGCAGTGAAAAAATGGCGCTCGAAAAAATGCTGGAACAATACAAACATTTCAGCAGCGATCTTAAATATACTAAAAGAGAAAAACTGTTACGTTCACTTGCCTGGCAGCAATCCATTAAGGGCGGCCGCTCACTAACGCAGCAGGAAATGCGCTCATTGGTAGAAGATCTTTTTAATTGCGCTGCGCCAAATATTACCGCCAATGGTAAGCCTACTTACTCTGCCTTTAAAAAAAATGAGCTGGATAAATTATTCGGCAGGTAATCAATATTTTTCCCTGATACCCATTAAGAATTTTTCCACGGCCCTGCGTATCGGGGTGGCGCCTGTTTGATAATTATTTGCCAGCACAGAAAAGATGAGCAGCTTGTTTTTCTTTGTAATGATAAAGCCACTTAAAGCGCAGTGATTACTGAGTGTACCGGTTTTAGCAAAAATAAATCCTGCTGCATTTTTATAATAAGCAGATAAGGTGCCCTCTCCGCCAGTTGGCAAAATATTTTTCAACCGACCCAGGCTAAACTCGTTCATCATTTTATTAAGAATATACACAAACGATTTTGGTGTAAACAAATTATACCGGCTGAGGCCGCTGCCATCCACCCATTTTGGTTTCTGCGGAATATCTTTTAGGTCTGTAGTCAAAATACTGTCGATCATTTTTTTATCGTTCATGTAACCGAGTAATTCGTTGCTTGCCATCAGCAAGGTTTGCTCCGCAAAAAAATTATCACTTCGGTGCATCATAGGTTTAAACAAAGAATCCGATGGCTGAGAATGCAATACATTTTTTAGCCTGCGTACATTAGTATCTGCTAATACAGTGGTATGCAAAGTATCCTGCAGCATTTTAATTATATCCGAAGCATTTGGTGTAAATGGAACTGAAAGCTTTTGATTGGTTCCTTCGATGATGGTTACTATATTATCATCTATTTTTTTAGCCACATCAAAACCATTGCTGAGGTTCGTATGTTCTGGTACTAAGTATTTATAACCCGGAGGTACAACAGATATCTTATTTCCATTTTTATTTATTTGGACCAGGTTTCCATAGATGGGGAAATTGCCTCGTTGCGCCATGTATGCTTCTTTGTAATCGTCCCATGCCCACCCGGCCCCTAAAAAGTTATCGGTAAAAAACAGGCTGGTGAAAGTGATATTTTTAAATTTTTTTAAATGATCATACACTGGCTGTTTTAAAAATTCAGAATGAAGAAATGTAGGATCACCGGTTGGCTGAATTAAAATATCCTGGTCGCTTGTTACTTCATATCTCAATCCAGGCAAGCTATCACCGAGGTACTTCAGCCCGGCATACAACGAAAATAATTTTGTATTCGAAGCCGGCACAAAATATTTAGCTGCATTATGATCGTACCAAAAAGAATTAGTAGCTGGTTCATAAATGCTGATACCGATATGCCCTGTACTTACAGCAGAATCTGCTAACAAAATTTTATTAGACTGTTTAGATATTTGTTTTGAAACAGAGCAAGAAGCCAGTATGGAAATTGTAAGAAGGAGTAAAAAATTTAGATTAAATAAAGACCAACAAAAATGATTTTTAATCCTGCTATAGGGCAAAAGATAAAAACACTTGCGATAGTCTGTATTCTGTATCGTATTATTT
>JBDSAP010000215.1:0-2781 GCA_039922055.1 Ferruginibacter sp. | reverse complement strand
GTGGCAAAAGTGAATTCATGCTTTGGAGTGAAGACTATGTTAAATATAATAACTACCTGGAGAAGGGAATGATCCTATTGATAGAGGGATGTTTTAAAACACGGTATAACAGCGAACAATATGAGTTTAAACTATCTAAAATTCATTTACTGGAAACCGTGAAGCCTGCATTAACAAAGCAGGTAATAATAGAAGTGCAACCCCAGTTTATCAATAGTGAATTTGTAAATTTCATTGAACGAAATGTGAAGGATAACCCGGGTAAAACTTCTATTAAATTCTGTATTGTTGATGTAAGGAGCAATTTTAAAGTTGGAATGTATACACTTGAGAAAGGTTTTACCATGAATGATGATATGGCTATTTTTTTGAATGAGAATAAGGACGTGGATGTAAGTGTGATCACGGCCTAAAAGCTGCTAGAGCGATGATGCGAATTCGGCCATTTAGCAAGGGGCTTCAAATGGATTTAGTTTGTCTTTGTGGCAATTAAAAATATTAACACTGACAAATAGATTGTTAATATGTCATTCCAACATATTTAAAAATTTGGATGTATTTTTGTCTCTTATTAATGATTAAAATTAAAAAATATAATTATGGCACACGAATTCACAGATTCAAACTTTAAAGCAGAAGTTTTAGATTCAGATAAATTATCAGTAATAGATTTTTGGGCAGAATGGTGTGGACCCTGCCGGGCCATTGGACCAGTAATTGAAGAGCTATCAAAAGAGTATGATGGTAAAGTAAATGTTGGTAAAGTAAATGTTGACCATAATCCGCAGATATCCACGAATTATGGCATCACCAGCATCCCCGCTATCCTTTTTGTAAAAGGTGGTGTGGTGGTTGATAAGCTGGTAGGCGCTCAGCCAAAGGCTAATTTTGTAAAGAAAATTGAAGCCCTAAAATAAGACAGAAGTCCAAAGAATTTAAAAGACCGAAGCGAAAACTTCGGTCTTTCTTTTTTTAAAAAAGCCATGATCCTTTTAAAAGAGCTTTAAATTATAATGTTCCAAAAGTCTCCCCTTCGGGGAGATTTAGAGGGGCCCGGCCCTTCTACCCCATCAATATCCCAGCAATAGTCGCTGACAAATAAGACGCAAGCGTACCGCACAAAAGCGCCCGCATCCCAAGTTTAGCGAGGTCTGCTCTCCTTTCCGGCGCCAAAGCCCCGATGCCGCCGATCTGCATGCCTACCGAGCTAAAGTTGGCAAATCCGCAAATGGCAAAGCTCACTATCAGCAGTGCTTTATCAGAGATCACATTCTGGTATCCCTTCACCATTGCACCCGCTGCATTAGGCACCATTGTTTGGGTAAGATCGCTGAACGCTACAAATTCATTGATCGTAAGTTTTTTACCCAGCAAAGTAGCCACATTTGCCACATCATTACCCGGCACTCCCATTGCCCAGGCCATTGGTGAAAATATCTTACCAAAGATCCAATCCAGTGTTAAACTAAAATCAAGATGAAGCAATATGCCGAGTTTCATCAGCAAAAAATTAATCAGTGCGATCAATCCTAAAAACCCGATCAGCATCGCAATTACATTCACAGATATTTTCATGCCATCGCCTGCGCCGTGTGTTACCGCATCAATTACGTTGGTGTAGGGTGTTTTAACCTCCAATTTTACTACACCCATGGTTTCACTTTCTTCCGTTTCAGGCCAAACTATCTTTGAGATTACGAGTGCTGCCGGAGCCGCCATTAAACTTGCCGCTAACAGGTAATCAGCACGAGCGCCAAAACTTACATATACAACCAATATTCCGCCCGCAATACAGGCCAGGCTTCCACTCATACTCGCCAACAATTCACTCATCGTCATTCCTTTTAAATAAGGGCGGATCATTACCTGAGCTTCCACTTGCCCCACAAAGGCGCTGGCAACGTTACTAAGCGCTTCTGCTCCGCTCACCCTCATTACCCAGTTCATAGCTTTTGCTACCACAGATACGATCCGTTGCATTATCCCAAAATGATAAAATATAGCAACCAGTACACACACCAATATGATCGTGGCCAACACACTAAAGCCGAATATAAACACACCAGGAGTTCTATAGGGCACACCGCCTCCTGCATTATTATCTGCCAGCAATCCACCATATACAAAGGCGGCGCCTTCGTGTGCAAAAGCTTCAATATGCGTAATAATGCCGCCGATTTTTTGGAAAAATAATTTTACAAAAGGCACTTTCAGGATAAGTAAAGCAATTACAACCTGCAACAACAATCCACTACCTACCAGGCGGTAATTTATTTTTTTCTTGTTGTTAGATACCAGCCAGGCGATACCTAATATTAAAGCTACTCCAATGAGACCCTGAAATCTTTGCATAAGCAGTTGATTGTTTCAAATTGGAAGATATACAATTATTAAACACAGGACATGCGGTAAGGCTTAGTTTTACTAAAAACCTGATCGTATAGTTGATGAATTCAATGATGACTATTTTTAGGATCGCAAGCAGTTTCATTGTTTACAATTTCTACAACAAGAAGCTATATCAAAGCAATCACCGTGCTGGTGTTTATGCATCACCTGCTATGTCAGCTTGGCGCAACGTTTATATATCCTATCTTTATTAGCACCATTACCTAAATCTTTGAACCAGTTTCGGCCCTTTTATTTTAATAAAATTGCACTGCTTTGAAACCTTTTTTACAGTATTTTTTTATAGTGCTGGTGTTGATGTTTTTTTCCGGAAAAGCATTTTCACAAAAAATTCCTTCACCAAAAACCAAAGTAATACGGTGTGGTACGATG
>JBDSAP010000214.1:0-2740 GCA_039922055.1 Ferruginibacter sp. | reverse complement strand
TTCAGCAACAACCTACTTCTATAAAATTTTTAACTGACGGGGAACTGCCTGCCATTACAAAAACGGATATTGTTATTGATGCTTTGTTTGGCACAGGTCTCACGCGGCAATTGGAAGGATATCCTGCGCAATTGGTTTATCATATCAATAGATCAAACCCCACTGTAGTAAGTATCGATATCCCCAGTGGCTTGTTAGCGGATATTCATACACCAACAGAGAATATTATAGAAGCAGTTCATACACTTACTTTTCAAACTCCCAAGCTCGCTTTTATGATGACCGAAAATGGGAATTATACGGGCCAGGTACATGTGCTCGACATTGGTTTACATCAAGATTATTACGATGCCACCCCTACTCTCTTTTACACTACCGGCATAAATGAAACAGCAGCACTATACAAACCACGCAATCAATCTGCACATAAATACAACTTCGGCCATGCGTTACTGTATGCAGGAAGTAAGAATATGATGGGCGCCGCTATTCTTTGTGCAAAGGCTTGCTTGCGAAGTGGGGCAGGATTGATAACAGTACACACTGATCCAGGCACACAGCCAGTAATGCAAACAGCATTTCCTGAAGCAATTACAAGTACAGAAAATGACTTGCACGTGTTATCCAAAAAGAAAGCTGCAATTGGAATAGGACCGGGAATAGAATCCTCAACTTCGAACAAAGAACTGGTAGCCCGCCTTTGTTCAGAATGGAGTGGCCCATTGGTGATTGATGCAACTGCTTTGCAGTTATTAGCCGGCAATCAACCTTTACTTTCCCAACGTACAACTCATCCCACAATACTCACGCCGCACGCAGGAGAATTTGATGCCTTATTCGGTTTATCTTCCAATGATTTTGACCGGTTGACCAAGGCAATGACGAATGCGAAAGACCTCAATTGCTTTATTGTTTTAAAAGGTCCTCACACCATGATCGCCTGTCCCGGTGGCAATGTATATTTTAATACTACTGGTAATGCTGGCATGGCTACGGCAGGAAGTGGAGATGTACTTACCGGCCTTCTTACCGGGCTTTTGGCCCAGGGATATAGTGAAAAAGATGCGTGCATACTCGGCGTGTCCTTACATGGTTTGGCAGGAAATATTGCCGCGGAAAAAAGAACACAGGAATCAATGATCGCTTCTGATATTATAGAGTCGATCGGTGACGGTTTCAAACAAATCCGGGAATTCAAAAATTGAATTGTGTACATTATCACAATCGAGTATTCTGTCCCGGCGGGGTTTTCGCTTTATACGCCATTAATTGGGAACCCCTAAATGCGAAACCCCGACGTAGAAAAGAGCTTTGACTTGATACTCCCAGCACCAGCACAAAACGGCTGCAGCTTTTAATTTGGAGACCTTTTAACATCGGGGGTTCGCAGGTGGTGATTTTATAATTTGGACTTGATGCAGCGAAAACCCGGCTGCGACAGAACAAAAAAAATGGCCGTGTTAAAACGACCAATCTTTGATAAAACAGTTTCTATTTATTTCCCTCCAAAAACCTTCTTCAGAATTCCAGTAACCTGTGCCGCAGGGTCTTTCCTGATCTTCTGTTCTTCGAGACTGATGTTATAAAATAATCCGCTCAATGCCCTTTCTGTTACATAAGCAGTAAGGTCAGTATTCACTTTGTCTTTGGAAAATTTATTGTAGTTGGAGAAAACATCATTCCAGTATTTTGTTGCATCAGTTTTAGTAAGTGACCCTTCAATTACCGGTCTGAACTTTTCGGTTAACTCGGCAGTCGTTGTTTTCTTCAAAAATTCTGTGGCAGCAAAATCTCCTCCTTTCAATATTTGCATGCCATCACCAATGCTCATCTGTTTGATTGCGTTCCAGAAAATGTTTCCTACTCCGCTCGCTGCATCTTCTGCGGCACGGTTCATAGATAACACAGCTTTATCCACCAATTTGCCCATGCCTATACCCCGGAGTGTCTTCTCTACTCTTTGCGCTTCAGCGGGCATCAATATCTTGATGGCTGCATCGCCAAAAAAACCATCAAGACCTCCCAGCTTTTTGGTACTGCTATCTGTTCCTACCCGTAATGCCTCCTTCAATCCATTTATGATATCATCATTACTTAAACCCATACCCGAACTTGAAGATTGAGAACCTGTAATTACTCTGTCGATACCTGACTTGCCGGAAGAATCTTTTTTGGTTGCTTTCTTCAGCATGTCTTTGAAGCCTTGTGCACTAGCAGTTGAGAAGGCAGCCGTGGCCAAAATTAGTAAAGAGATGAAAAGTTTTTTCATAGTATATGGTTTTATACCCAAAATTAAATCTATGAGCTTAATATTGGCGAAATAAGTTTTTATCTTTATTCACTTTAACAATTCAGGTTGCATGTCAGAATTATCCATTTGGGAAAAGGAAAGCTTTTATTCAGCCCAGGATATTATTATTGTTGGCAGCGGTTTCACGGGTTTGTGGAGCGCTCTTCATTTAAAATTATTACATCCTCATTTTAAAATCACCATCCTCGAAAGAGGAGCAATACCCACAGGCGCCAGTACACGAAATGCAGGCTTTAGCTGTTTTGGCAGCCCCTCAGAATTAATTGCTGATGCCAGGGAAATTGGAGAAGAAAATATGTGGCGGTTAGTAGAAATGAGGTATAAGGGACTTCTTGAAATACGCAATTTTTTTAGTGATGAAGAGATAGACTACGATGCCTGTGGCGGATACGAATGCTATACGACTGGTTCCCAAACCTGGCAAGAATG
>JBDSAP010000213.1:0-7031 GCA_039922055.1 Ferruginibacter sp. | reverse complement strand
AAACGCCCCGTCAGCCCCCTGTCCCCCGAAGGGGGAACTTAGGACGGGTCTGTATTTGGTGATTGGAAGAGTATGATTTTTTTGGGAGCCCCTGTCCCCTGAAGGGGACCTTAGGACTGTTCTGAATTTGATGATCCGAATAGTATGAATTTTTTGGGCGTAGTTGAAATATTCTTTTGAACAAACATTGGTTTTTCATGGGATCATTGTTGTGTCACTCACTTGTACGGTATACCAATATGGAACTTTAATTGCGATATAAATTAGAGTGAATAAATACTATGGTTCAACCGTATCTTAATGTACTCATACCTGGCTTAAAAAAGAAAGCGAACACACTTTATATATTCAAAGAGGTAACTAAATACAAAGACTCCTCAGGAAAGCCCCTTCAGGGGGTTGGGGGCAAAAACACAAAGCATGGACACCATAAATATCGAAAAGATAACCGCAAATAAAGACTCTTCAGAAAGCCCCCTTCAGGGGGTTGGGGGTGTTATCCAAAACAACACTGACTATACCTTATTCTCCTGGAGTAAACAAAAGGGCACTTCGCCGCTTGCAATAAAATATGGAAAGGGCGTGTACCTGTACGATTTTGATGACAAGCGCTACATCGATTTTTCGAGCGGACTGATGAACGTAAACATCGGTCATGGCGACCAGCGTATAACCGATGCAGTGGTGAAGCAAATGCAGGAGATCAGTTATGTAACCCCGAGCTGTGTAACCAAAGTAAGGGGCGACCTCGGAAAAAAATTAGCAGAGATCTGTCCCGGCGATCTTAATAAAGCCTTCTTTACTGTATGCGGCGCCACCGCTATTGAGAATGGAATAAAGCTGGCACGTTTGTACACCGGCCGCCATAAAATACTAACGAGGTATCAATCTTATCATGGCTCATCAAATGGAGCAATGGCTGCCAGCGGTGATCCAAGAAAGCTGCCCGTCGATTCACAGCAGTCGCCCAATTTTGTCCACTTCGACCTTCCCTATGCTTACCGTTATCGCTACGGCGCAGAAAATCTTCTACAGGATTCTATTGAGCAATTAGAAAGAATAGTTGCGTACGAAGGACCGGGCAATATTGCCGCTATTTTGTTGGAAGGGGAGTCCGGCTCATCCGGCTGTTTAAAATATCCGGAAGGCTATTTGCGTGGAGTTCGGGATATCTGCGACAGGCATGGTATACTTTTAATTATGGATGAAGTAATGAGTGGCTTTGGCCGTACCGGTCAATGGTTTGGATTTCAGAATCATGGTATTGTGCCGGATATGATCGCTATGGCGAAGGGCATAACCTGTGGTTATCTGCCGTTAGGATGTTTGATGGTGTCAGATAAAATTGCGGCGCCCTATGATGATAAAGTGCTTGCGCTCGGACTTACTTATTCCGCACACCCGGTATCCTGTGCTGCGGCATTAGAAACGCTGAAAATATATGAAGATGATAACCTCTTTGAAAATGCGATTAAGATGGGTGAATATATGAATGAGCAGGTCGCATTGTTAACACAAAAACATCCCTCCATTGGTGACTTTAGAAATACTGGATTATTGGGTTGTATAGAACTGGTTAAGAACCGCGATACCAAAGAACCAATGGCGCCATTTAATGCAAAGCCAGACGAAATGATAGTCATGAATAAAGTGGCTGCAAGGATAAAAGAATTAGGTATGTACACCTTTGTAAGATGGAATTTTATTTTTGTTGCACCACCACTTTGTGTAACCAAAGAACAGATAGATGAGGGGTTGAATATTATCAGCGATGCTATCTCTTTTGCAGATGCATACGTTCATTAGCAGCCTGGCAATTGATCTATAATTACATTGAATATTCCTGAGCGGTTCGTCTAAAAATATCCACCATTGACTAATACCAATCATCCTGCTACTGAATCACCGATCATCAATGATGACCTGGCGCCCCTTCCTCTAAGCAAGCGAACCTGGGGCACCTGGAATTATGCTGCCCTATGGATCAGCATGAGCCTCTGCATCCCAACCTATATGTTGGCAAGCTCACTGATAGAAGGCGGTATGAACTGGTGGCAATCGATACTCACCATTTTTATTGGGAACACTGTAGTGCTGATACCAATGATCTTAAATGGTCATGCAGGCGCTAAGTATGGCATTCCATTTCCTATCCTTGCGAGGGCAAGCTTTGGTGTATCAGGTGCAAATATCCCTGCAATATTGAGGGCAATAGTGGCCTGCGGCTGGTTCGGTATTCAAACATGGATCGGCGGCTTCGCAATTTATCAAATGCTCGTTTTATGGATGCCTGCACTTGCAACTTTGCCACAGATATTTCCTGTATCGTGGGGCTTGCAAACAGGCCCTGCAATATGCTTTCTTTTATTTTGGTTGTTGAACATGTATGTGGTTTGGCTTGGAGTTGAAAGCATCAGGAAGCTATTGGTGTTTAAAGCTTTTTTTCTTCCCTTTGCGGCCCTGGCATTATTGTTTTGGGCCATCAACGCAGGCAATGGATTAGGACCTATCTTGGAGCAGCCATCAAAGTTTAAAACCACTGGCGATTTCTTTAATTTCTTTTTCCCGGCATTGACAGGAATAGTTGGTTTTTGGGCAACGCTTTCGTTAAACATCCCGGATTTTACCAGGTATGCCAAAAGCCAGAAAGCGCAGATCACCGGGCAGGCAATTGCGCTTCCTTCTTCCATGACATTGTTCTCTTTTATCGGAGTAGTTGTTACCTCTGCAACTACCATTATTTATGGTACAACGATATGGGATCCGCTTGTGCTTGCCGGAAAATTTGATAGTAAATTATTAGTGAGTCTCGCCATGATTGCGGTGGCTATTTCAACACTTGCAACCAATATCGCGGCAAATATTGTTAGCCCGGCAAACGACTTTTCTCACCTTGCGCCTAAGAAGATCAATTTCCGGATAGGCGGCCTTATCACTGGTATCATCGGCATTCTTATTTTTCCATGGAAACTGATCGCAGATCCCAGCGGGTATATTTTTACATGGCTCGTTGGATACTCCAGTTTATTGGGTCCCATCGGCGGTATTATGATAGTCGATTATTATTTCGTTCGCAAACAGCAGCTTGTATTAGATGAGCTGTACAAAGTAAAGGGCGCTTACAGTTATGGCAGCGGTTATAACAAAAAGGCCATCGTTGCTTTGCTGATAGGTATCCTGCCCAATGTACCCGGATTTTTAGTGCAAACACATTTTGTTGCTTCGGGTACCTTTCCAATTTGGATGGCTCATTTGTATAATTATGCCTGGTTCGTTGGGTTTTTTGTGAGCGGTTTTATTTACTATATTACAATGAGAAATGTTGTTGCCTTTACAAAACGGGAGGCTGGTTTTGTAGCCCCGGACAATGTATAATTTGCACCATCTTTTTCTGCGTTTAAAAAAAATCAGGGACATGAGTATTCTAATTAAAAACGGGAACATCATAACAGCTTCTGATAATTATGTGGCGGATATCTTTATTGAAAGCGAAACCATTTCGTCCATTGGGAAGCGATTGAATGTAACGGCTGATGAAGTTATTGACGCATCGGGATTGTTGGTTTTTCCCGGCGCTATTGATCCACACGTGCACCTTGAAATGCCTTTTATGGGTACCTTTTCAAGCGATGATTATGAGACAGGAACAAGGGCCGCTTTGTATGGAGGCACTACCACTGTGATTGATTTTATTTTACAATCGCAGGGTCATTCGTTGTACGATGCCTACCATGCCTGGAGCAGCCGGGCAAATGGTAATGCAATAGGCGATTACAGTTTTCACATGGCCGTCACCGATTTTAATGAAGAAACCTGTAAAGAGATCATCGACCTGGTAGAAAAGGAAGGTATTACTTCCTTCAAAATATTTATGGCTTATAAAGGCGCTTTGATGATTGATGATAAGCAGATGGTGGGATTGATGAATGAGGTAAAACAAAGAGGTGGGATGGTAACGGTGCATGCTACCAACGGCGACATGATCGACTTCCTCGTGGTCAAACATAGAAGCGAAGGAAAGCTCGACCCGGTTTATCATTATTTGTCGCAGCCCGAAGTAACGGAGGCAGAAGCTTCAGAAAGATTTGCGAGCATTGCGGGCTATACAGGTTGCACCGGTTATATAGTACACATGACCTGTGAAGGCGCTCTCAACGCGGTAAGAAATAATAATCGCGTAAATCAAAAAGTATTCGCAGAAACCTGTATTCAATATCTTTTGTTAGATGCCTCATTATACGAGAATAAAGACGAAGGCGCTAAGTGGGTAATGAGTCCGCCATTGAGAGAAAAAAAGGATCAGGCAGCGTTATGGGCAGGAATTAATCAAGGGTTGATACAAGTGGTTGCGACTGATCATTGCCCTTTTAAGTGGGAGCAAAAATTATTGGGCAAAGATGATTTTTCGAAGATACCAAACGGGCACCCTGCAATAGAACACCGGGTAGAATTATTATACAGCGAAGGTGTGCGTAAAGCGAAGATAACGGTCAACAAATTTGTAGAAGTGCTGAGCACCAATCCTGCAAAGATATTTGGCATGCATCCCCGCAAAGGTTGTATAGCGCCGGGCTCTGATGCAGACATTGTTTTATTCGATCCCAATAAACAACATACCATTAGTGTAGATACGCACCACATGAACACCAACTATTCCGCTTATGAAGGTTGGCAGGTCACAGGTAAGTGTACCACTGTTTTGTTAAGAGGAAAAGTGGTAATAGACAAAGGAGAATGCCTTGTGGAAAAAGGTAACGGACAGTATATTAAAAGGAATAAGGTGAATAGTATTATTTAAGGAGTAAACCTTTTAATCTCTTATTAGATTGCACCCAGCCTTATTAATATTTTTATTATACGATGCCTTTGATAAAGGAATCCGGGAGAAATTTGGTAACAAAGAAGTTTTAATTATATTTGGCAATACCCAATATTTTTGGAGATACGATCCGCTGGCTTAAATTTAATAAAAAGACTTCTAAACATGAATAAATCGTATGTGCATTATGGCTGTTCTCTTGCAGCCCCCGAAGAGTGGACCAATTTTGATGTTTCTCCTACTCTTAGGATTCAAAAGACGCCAATTGTTGGGAATTTGCTTAAAAGTCGTTTAAATATGGTATTCCCTTCAAATGTTTTATACGGGGATATTATAACTGGTCTTCCTGTTGAAGATGATTCTTGCGCGGGGGTCTATTGTTCTCACACATTGGAGCATTTGTCACTGGAGGATTTTAGAATAGCCCTGAAGAATACCTATAAGATCTTAAAGAAAGGTGGAATTTTCAGGTGTGTAGTTCCGGATTTAGAGAGTTCAGCTCGAACCTACGTGAAAGCTTTGGATACCGGCGAAAATTCAGCAAGCATCCAGTTTTTGAATACCACTCTTTTAGGTATAAAAAAGCGTCCCAGGGGTGTAAAGGCCTTTATGAGTTCTTTCTTTGGTAATACGCATCATCTGTGGATGTGGGATAAACAATCTTTGGCTGAAGAGTTAAAGAATGTAGGCTTTACCGAAGTACGTGCCTGTCAATTTAACGATTGCAGAGATGAGATGTTTAAGTTCGTAGAGGATAAAGGAAGATTTCAAGATGCAGCGGCAATTGAATGTGTAAAATAGGTTGGTTACCTCTATAGGCACTTCTGGTTTACAAAGTGGCATAAAGATCATTTCATAATCTTTTGGTTAGCAAAAAAAGCCTTCCCTTTATTTATCAGATCGGTTTACATAATTTTTTTAATTGAAGATATATGGTAAGGCAACCTCGTTTAAGCGTTAGTAAAAAAATTAGAAAAAAAATATTTGATCATCAATCTCTGAAGTTCCGAAATAAAGATGCGACACTATTATGCAACAATTGTATTGGTGGAATAATTCTGCATGATTTAAAGCAACCCTTCAACACGCCCACCATAAATTTATATTTTCATGCACCCGATTACATCGCCTTTTTAGAGCGTCTTGAATTTTATTTGAGCAAAGAAATTACATTCTCGTACCATTCCAAATATGACTCGGAGATTAGGTCTTACCCGGTTGGTAAAATTGAAGACATTGAGATGCACTTTGTACATTACCACAATTTCGGGGAGGCAAAAGAAAAATGGGAAACAAGGACGAAGCGGGTAAATTTTGATAACATATTTATTATTGGATCTGACAAAGGATATTGTACACCGCAGATAATTGAAAGGTTTTTAAAATTGCCTTATAAGAACAAAATATTCTTTTCTTCTAAAAAGCTTCCTGCCAGAGAAATCATCTATTTCAAAGAATATCGAAATGCGGAAGAAGTAGCAGATCTAATTAACCAGGACCACGCATGGTATTTTCATTTTGATGTTGTAAGATGGCTCAACACTGGGGAAATAAAAAGGTTTTATGCGATTGCTGCTCTGTTTCATGTATACAGATTTATCAAAAAAAAATATCAAAAGCTCAATCATTCCCAGGAAAAATATGAAAGAAGTATAAAGCCGCTGCCAACTCAGTAAGCAACTCAACGAATACAAGAACGAAAGCAAACAGTTGTGATTTGCTTTCAACTTTAGTTCTTTCTATTTTTGGTAACAACTCCCATTCTTTTGATACTGCCAATTTATCCGTTGTGATTTGCTTTCAACTTTAGTTCTTTCTATTTTTGGTAACAACTTATCCTGTCCACCTCCGTTTATGTCTCCAGTTGTGATTTGCTTTCAACTTTAGTTCTTTCTATTTTTGGTAACAACTGGAGATCAACAATGTCAGCAGGCACTTTAGTTGTGATTTGCTTTCAACTTTAGTTCTTTCTATTTTTGGTAACAACCGGCGTATTTAAAATTACAGGCAAGTAGCCGTTGTGATTTGCTTTCAACTTTAGTTCTTTCTATTTTTGGTAACAACCCTCTCAAAGCGGCGATGTTAGTGTTTGGTGTTGTGATTTGCTTTCAACTTTAGTTCTTTCTATTTTTGGTAACAACAGTCTTTAGCTATTACATCCATCCACCTTTGTTGTGATTTGCTTTCAACTTTAGTTCTTTCTATTTTTGGT
>JBDSAP010000212.1:0-6135 GCA_039922055.1 Ferruginibacter sp. | reverse complement strand
TTTTTCATCTATCATCGTTACTTTACCAAGCGTATTGAAAAGATCTTTTACAAATTTGATCTGTCCATCACTTGCATTGGAATGACTGAGACAGGTCATGCTCTCTTGTATGGCAATGGCGGTGTTCGGCATTGCACGAAATATCGGCAGCTTCTTCTTAAGTTCTATTGTGCTTTCAATATCTGCTATCAACACCCCGGTTAGTACGGATACAATTATATGTTTGCTGGTAAGCTCATTTTTAAACCCATTCATTACATCGGCTAACTGGAAGGGTTTTATTGCTAAAATTATCAGCTCACTGCTACGCACAGCCGCCGCATTGTCGGAGGTGATATGTACACCTTTAGCAGACAGGGCTTTAACGGTTGCTAAATTCCTTTTAGTGATAGTAATGTCGGTCGGTTTACAAAACTTACTTTTAATCAGACCTTCAGCAATGGCTGTTCCCAGGTTGCCGCCACCAATGATCGTTATTTTCTTACTCATAGTTTTTTAATTAAAAGTTTACACCTTTTTAAAAGGTGTAAACTTTATTACAAGGCAGTCAGTGCCTGTTCTGATTCGTGGCCCGCCAGCATATTGCCAATTGCATTATCATACTTATGCTTCCAATCCTTGATCGTACCCCAGCTTTCTCCGTCAACACTTAACATTCCTTCAGTTACTTTTCCGAGTTCTTCAAATGGTATATTCAATACACTGATCTTGCGTTTAAAATCATTGAGCTGAGCTTCGTTTACTGAAACAACCACCCGGCTTTGCGCCTCACCAAAAAGAAAGGCATCCTTGCGAATCGATTCATTGGTCACTATTTTAAATCCAAGATTCCTGTTGAAACAACTCTCCGTAAGCGTGATAAATAAACCGCCTTCACTTACGTCATGTGCAGAAGATACAAGTTTGTCTTTTATAAGTGTTTCAATTACCCGCTGCAAAGCAAATTCTTCGTCCAGGTCAAAGTAAGGTGCGGGGCTAAATTCTACACCATGCACTTTATGTAAATACTCAGATGAATTGATATCGTCCCTGCTGACACCTATTAAATATATATGGTCGCCGGATTGTTTAAAATCCATCGTCATTTTATTGAGAGGATCGTCGAGCAATCCAACCATGCCGATAGTAGGCGTAGGGTAAACCGGCCCGTCAGGAGATTGATTATAAAAACTTACATTACCTCCTGTAACTGGTGTATCAAATTTTAAGCACGCATCACCCATGCCTTTTATTGCATGTACAAACTGGTAATACACTTCGGGGTTATATGGATTGCCAAAGTTGAGGCAATTGGTAACTCCAAGCGGATGCCCCCCACTGCAAACAATATTGCGGGCGGCTTCTGCAACAGCGATCATGGCTCCTTTATAAGGATCAGCAAATACATACCTGCTATTGCAATCCGTAGTAAGGGCAAGCGCTTTGTTGGTAGGTTTTGCAACAACAATCGCAGCATCACTTGGCGAATTGGTTGTACTATTGCCCGCGCCTACCATACTGTCATATTGTACATAGATCCAACATTTATTAGCAATGTTTGGAACTTCGACCAACTGCAAGCCAACTTCCATTAAGTTTCCAGGAAGCTGAATTGCATCAGCATTAAATGCTTCTACCTGGTCAAGATATGCCGGTCTCGAATAAGGCCGCTCGTATTGAGGAGCACCACCACCAAGCACCAGTTCTTCAGCAGGTAGTGAAGCTTCCAGCACTCCATTCATATAAAAATCAAGTATTCCATTTTCTGTTACTACACCTATTTCACTGCACGGGAGGTCCCACTTTTCAAAGACATTCAACACTTCCTCTTCCCGGCCTTTTGCAATAACCATCAGCATTCTTTCCTGGCTCTCACTAAGTAACAATTCCCAGGCCTTCATATTTTGTTGCCGCATGGGTACTTTATCCAGGTCTATCTTCATACCCGCTTTTCCTTTAGCGCTCATTTCGGCTGTGGAGCATATAATTCCGGCTGCTCCCATGTCCTGCATACCGACGATAGCGCCGGTTTTAATTACTTCAAGACAAGCTTCTAATAATTTTTTCTCCTGGAAGGGATCACCCACCTGTACCGCCGGAAGATCTTCCGCACTGTCTGCTGTGATGTTTGCCGATGCAAACGATGCACCTCCGATACCATCTTTACCTGTAGCGCTTCCTACAAAAAAAACAGGATTGCCTGCTCCTTCGGCGATGGCAGAGATGGTTTCACCATTTTTTAGAATGCCCACGCTCATGGCATTTACCAAAGGATTAGTATGATAACAATCTTCAAAGTAAATCTCACCACCCACAGTCGGCACACCAAAGCAATTGCCGTAGTGGCCGATCCCGTGTACTACACCTGCAAGAAGGTGTTGGGTTTTTGCTTCGGTAAGGTTTCCGAAACGTAATGAATTTAACGATGCAATCGGTCTTGCGCCCATTGTAAAAATATCCCGGTGAATACCGCCGACACCTGTGGCAGCACCCTGAAACGGCTCAATAGCGCTCGGGTGATTATGGCTTTCTATTTTAAATACTACACCATATCCATCACCAATATCCATAAGGCCGGCATTTTCCTCTCCTGCCTTAACCAGCATTTTATTTCCATCTCTTGGAAGGGTTTTGAGCCATTTGATAGAGTTTTTATAACTGCAATGCTCACTCCACATAGCACTAAAGCAGCAGAGCTCAGTAAAGTTGGGTGTTCTTCCGAGTTTTTGTTTTATCAATTCAAACTCATCGGCCGTTAGCCGGAGTTGTTCGGCGGTAGTTGCGGTAATTTCCATAATTATAAGAGAAAGTGCGAAAGTACAACCTGTATTTCTTTTTATACTTGCAGATACAAAATAATCTGCGCCATCAGTTTATTAAATGATGAGCATCAAGGAATTTTGTATAAAAGCAACCTGTATAGCCAGTCAACCAAGAATACTATTTCACATAAAAAAATTAAATAATGTTTTCTATTTTGTATAATTTCTATGTTTTTTACAGATTTTTTCGAAAAATTTTATAATTATGAAATAAAATATTGTATTTTGTGCCTTCAAAACCAAAAAATCGATGCAATCATTACGTTTTAAAGCAATTGACAACTTACGTGAAAACACGGAAGTGAATGTAAAGCCCTCTGCAAAAATTACTGCAATTTTTGGCGAGAATGTGTTTACGTTGAAAACTGCACGCCAGTTTTTAAGTGATGAAGCCTATAAAAGTTTATTGTCTTCTATTAAGGGCAGTAAAAAAATTGATCGCAGCATGGGTAACCAGATTGCGAATGGTTTAAAAGCATGGGCCGAAACTAAAGGTGTTTCACATTATACCCACTGGTTTCAGCCATTGACTGACCAGTCTGCCGAAAAGCATGATTCGTTTTTTACGCTAAAAGGAGATGGCACACCAATCGAAGAGTTTGAAGGTGGTGCGCTGATCCAGCAAGAGCCTGACGCTTCCTCGTTTCCCTCCGGAGGTTTAAGAGCCACTTTTGAGGCTCGTGGCTACACTGCATGGGACCCGTCTTCACCTGCGTTTATAATGGAGATCGGCCAGGGCAAAACTTTATGCATTCCCACTATTTTCGTTTCTTATACCGGTGAATCACTGGATGCTAAAACACCATTGATCAAAGCGCTGGTTGCGTTAGATAAAGCGGCAGTTGATGTTGCACAGTATTTTGATAAAAATGTAACTAAAGTAACAGCAACGCTTGGATGGGAGCAGGAATATTTTGTGATCGATGCAGGAATGGCAAATGCACGTCCTGATATTACAATGACAGGCCGCACAGTTTTTGGACATGCACCTGCAAAGGGTCAACAATTGGAAGACCATTATTTTGGCGCAATACCAGAAAGGATCTATGCCTTCATGAGAGATTACGAGCAAGAAGCATATAAGCTGGGTATTCCTTTACGTACCCGTCACAATGAAGTAGCACCATCTCAATTTGAGTGTGCACCAATATTTGAAGAAGCAAATCTTGCCGTAGATCACAATACATTATTGATGGATGTAATGACAAGAGTCGCCAAGCGTCACGGGCTGATTGTATTACTTCATGAAAAGCCATTTGCGGGAATCAACGGAAGTGGTAAACATAATAACTGGAGTATTGCAACAGATACAGGCGTTAATTTATTAGCTCCAGGTAAGACGCCAAAGACTAACCTGATGTTCCTCACTTTCTTTGTGAATACCATTAAAGCGGTTCATGACTATTCGTCTTTATTAAGAGCATCTATTGCAAGTGCAGGTAACGATCACCGTCTTGGTGCTAACGAAGCGCCACCAGCTATCATTTCTATCTTTATCGGTAAATACCTTACAGAGGTATTGAACCAGGTAGAAACAAGAGTTGGAGGTAAATTCGATGAGCAGGACGAGGCAATGCTCAAACTGGATATTCACAAGACGATTCCGGAATTGATGCTGGATAATACAGACAGGAACAGAACTTCACCTTTTGCATTTACAGGTAACAAATTTGAGTTCCGTGCCGTGGGATCTGCTGCTAACTGCGCAAATGCAATGACCGCTCTAAATTCTATTGTTGCTCAAACATTGAAACAGTTTAAAAAAGATGTTGATTCTTTGATAGAAGGTGGCGATAAAAAAGAGATCGCAATCATGCATGTGATCCAAAAATATATTGTAGAAAGTAAAACAGTACTATTTGAAGGTGATGGCTATAGCGAAGAGTGGAGTGAGGAAGCTGAGAGAAGAGGTTTACCAAATGTAAAAACTACTCCTTTGGCGTTGGATGCTTACCTGGCAGATAGCTCTAAACATTTATTCGAAAGCAATGACATTTATTCTCATTCTGAACTGGAAGCACGTCACGAGATCATGTTAGAGGCTTACATCAAAAAGGTGCAGATCGAAGCAAGGATCATGGGTGAACTGGCAACTTCACATATTTTACCATCCGCTGTAAAATACCAAAATATACTGATTGAAAATATAAGGGGATTGAAAGAGGCAGGCTTAAGCGAAGCGTCTTATCAAAATCAATTGAGTATTCTTCAGGAACTTAGCAATCACCTGAATGCGATGAGTTCCGGCGTAAGGAATATGATAGAAGAAAGGAAGAAAGCGAATGTAATTACTGACACAAGGGAAAAAGCAATTGCTTATTGCGATGATGTGAAAGGAAAACATTTTGATGAAATCCGTTATCATGTAGACAAAATGGAACTGCTGATAGACGACTCACATTGGCTACTTCCAAAATACAGGGAAATGCTGTTTTTAAGATAATCGCATTTTAATATTTATCTGAAAACAACCAGTAGATTTTAATACCGACCGTAATTCTTTTAGGAAGATACACATCGGGACACATAGCTGGCAAGCAATCGTAAAAACCCGTTTCACTATTGTGAGCGGGTTTTTACATTTAATAGAAACAAGGGATTATAAACTACCAGGACGGGAGAACGAATAATTGCATGAAGCGTATGCAACAGTATTAAATCTTTGAGGAGTAGTAAAGCAGGAAACGCCTGAAGCGGGGCAGTTTCAGCAACAGCTTGTCAAAAATAAATATACCAGCAATGGCACATGTAACTCCTGCGAGCACATCTAATATGTAATGATGACTTGTGTACACCGCGGCAAACCAAATCCCGATGGTGACGGTAACAAACAGGATGTTGATCCAACCTAAACGTTTTTTAAAACCATAGTACACTACAATTAACGGGTACGAAGAATGCAGTGATGGCATCGCGGCAAATACGTTGGAGCTTTTTTGATAGATACTCCGGAACAGGGCGATATCGAAATAATCATCAAATTTTTGAAGACCTGCTGTATTGCCTATTGTACCTGGAAGGAACACCGCACCATTGTTATGAAAATACCAGGGCGGCGCAGCAGGGTAAGTATAATAAATGATAAATCCGAGAAGATTAACCAATACAAAGGTCAAAGAAAAACGAAGAAACAGGTACTTGTCTTTGAAAAAAAGATATGCGGCGAATGCAAGCGGAACCGGTATCCAGCACAAATAAAATATACCCGCCATTATATCCAGCGATGTGCTGCCATTTTTCAGCCAGTATTCATTGGGCGTTAATATATTTCCGTTAACGTTTATTCCAAATAGCTTTTTTTCCATTGCATACAGGTCGGCGATATGGACATCAT
>JBDSAP010000211.1:0-6417 GCA_039922055.1 Ferruginibacter sp. | reverse complement strand
GGGAAAAAGCAATTTCCTGGGCGAAGTTTTAGAAGCCTTAAAAAACGAAGGCTATACTTATAATTTTTTCCGATATAATAATTGTATCTATTGTAAAGACCCTTATCTGAATTTTCATTCACATGAGCTTGAAATAGAAGAGGTCTTCCGATCTTATGATGCTGGTAATATGCCGGCGAGCGCAATTGTGTATACGGTCAGGCCGGCAACCCCCGGAATAAAAGGATTGCTGTTAAATGATTATTGAACTTAAAAAATTATGGTTGTTTATCTTAAGAACATCTTCACCGATGCTGGTTCCGTTACTCTATTCACAGCAAGGTTTTTTGCAGAAGCTTTTCGGCCACCGCTGGAGATAAAGGAATTTCTGAGACAATGTTACATTACAGGCTATAGGTCGCTCGGCTTGGTTGGTATCACTAGCTTTATTATGGGCCTCGTAATGACCATTCAGTCACGACCAACATTGGTTGAATTTGGCGCTGAGTCCTGGTTGCCGGGCATGGTCGCATTATCATTGGTAAAGGAGATAGGTCCTGTTATTACGGCAGTGATCTGTGCAGGAAAAGTGGCCTCTGCAATTGGCGCTGAGCTTGGCTCCATGAAGGTAACCGAACAAATAGATGCAATGGAAGTATCCGGTATCAATCCGTACAAATACCTGGTGGTAACACGGGTATTGGCTACCACGTTCATGATACCACTGCTCGTAATTTTTGCAGACGCCATCGGTATATTCGGATCATTTATGGCCATGAATATTCACACCGATATTACCTTATTCAGGTTCTTATCAAAGGCGATGGCATCCATAGAGTTTATTGATATTATACCTGCTACTATCAAAACATTTTTGTTTGGTTTTTTTGTGGGGATGATCGGTTGCTATAAAGGGTACACTGCGGCAGATGGAACAGAAAGCGTAGGAAAGGCAGCCAATGCCGCCGTAGTTTCGGCATCTATCACCATATTTGTAATCGACATGCTTGCGGTGCAAATTACCGATCTAATGTTCTAAAATATTTTTATGATACCAGAACAATTACCGGCTGAATTAGTGAACGAACCGAAAACAAAAACGGTAATAGAAGTAAAGGATCTGCACAAATCTTTTAATAAAAAAACTATACTCAACGGAGTGAATTTATCTGTTAAGGAAGGAGAGAACCTGGTGGTATTAGGTAAGTCAGGATCAGGTAAATCCGTATTTATAAAATGCCTGGTGGGCTTGGTAAAGCATGATGCAGGGGAGATAAATGTATTTGGAACCAACATTGCATCACTTGATTATAAAGAGCTGAATGATATACGAATCAGGATGGGATTTCTTTTTCAAAATTCCGCCTTGTACGACTCGATGACGGTAAGACAAAACCTTGAGTTTCCATTAAAGCGCCACGTTAAGAATATGCCGCAAGATGAACTTGAAAAAAAATTAAAAGAAACACTGGATAATGTGGGCCTGGGAGATGCCATTGATAAAATGCCTTCGGAGCTTTCCGGTGGTATGCGTAAGCGGATTGGTCTTGCCCGAACACTTATTTTAAGCCCGGAGATTATGCTCTATGATGAGCCGACCACAGGTCTTGATACCATTACTTCCAGGGAGATCAGTGAGCTGATAGTTGACATTCAAAAAAAGAATAAGACAACGGCTATAATTATAACACACGATATGGCTTGCGCAAAACTTACAGGGGATCGGGTAGTGGTTTTAAAAGACGGTGTAATAGAAGCTGAAGGCACTTACGAAGAATTAGAAAATAGCAAAGATGAATGGGTGCGTTCATTTTTTCAGTGATAATTTGAAAAAAAAATTTTATGAAAAACGAAGCAGGGTTTAAGATGAAACTGGGCATGTTCGTTACCATCGGCCTTATACTTTTTATTGTGGTCATTTACCTGGTGGGCAAACAAAAAAACCTGTTTGGTTCTAACATCCGGTTGAAGGCGCAGTTTAAAAACGTTAGCGGTCTTAAGGTTGGTAACAACGTTCGGTTTTCCGGTATTAACGTGGGCACGATTGATGAAATTGGCCTCGTAAACGACACAACGGTGTTGGTGGAAATGGTTGTTAGAAAAGAGATACAGCAATTCATCAAGTCAGATGCATCTGCAAGCATTGGATCGGATGGCTTAATGGGAGACAAGGTACTTACAATTGCTCCCGGCCTTACATCATCAAGTGCCATTAAAGATAATGCGATGCTAAAATCGCAACCCTCCATTGAAATGGAGCAACTGATGACGAGCGTAAAAACCAGTCTTGATAATGCCGGGATCATCACCGGGCAACTTGCTGAGTTCACTTTCAAAATGAATAATGGCAACGGCGCCTTATCTAAACTGATCAGCGATGAAGGATTATCAAGCAGCCTCAAAAATACCCTTACCAATTTGCAGACAAGCACCAATGAATTTGCAAAATTCACTACCAAAATGAATAACGAAGATGGAGCGCTTGCCAAATTAAGCGATCCGGCATTTGGCGAAAAATTAGATTCCACCATGTCGAACCTTCAGGCCGGCACTAAGGGCCTGAGTGAGAATATGGAAGCCGCAAAAAGTAATTTTTTACTAAGAGGATTTTTTAAAAAGAAAAAGAAAGCGGAAGCAAAAAAAGAAGCCGCACTAAAAAAGGAAGCAGAGAAAAAGAGAAAAGCAGATTTAAAAATGCAAAAGACCAGTCAGGCAATTGAGGGAAAAGTACCAGCAACTGTGGTTGATACTTTAAAAAATGAACAGCGGTAACCTCACCTATTTTTTATTGACCCTTTCAAATGAAAATATTTGGCCGTCTTTATTTTTTTTACCGGTGATCATATCATTTATAATTTGTGCAGCAATTAGGCTAAACGTAATTCCATTTCCTCCAAAGCCCAACGCGAACAAGCTATTCGGTAACTTTTTATATTCACCTATAAAAGGAAGTCCATCCTTTGTAGCACCGAAAGTACCGCACCAGCTAAACTCAGGCTTGAAGTCTATCGCGGGAAATAAATTGTGAAAATCGTTAACCAGTTGTTTGGTTTTTAAAGGGAGTAGTTTGTCTCTTTTTTTGGGATCGTAAAATTCTTCGTCCCGGCCTCCAACCAACAGCCTTCCATCATTTGTTGTGCGCATATAAAGATAAGGATCAGCAGTATTCCATAGTAGAACGTTATCTCCCCAAAAAGTGTTTTCAGTATTAGCCTGTTCACTCACACAGGCGTATGTTGAATGCAGCTCCACCACTTTTTTATCTATATATTTTACCGCTTCATATCCATTTGCATATACCAGCTTCTTCGATTTTAAAATATATCCATCTTCAGTAGTAAGGGTTACATTTCCCGGGGAATGTTTGATATTTTTTACATAGCTGCGATCAAAAACTCGTAATCCTTTTTTTATAGAAGCCTGTAGAAGAGCATGTGTAAATAAATATGCATTGGTTTGAGCGGCTTTGGCAGATAATATAGCACCGGGCGCTTCGAAACCATATTCTTTTTTAATGTCTGCTTTCTCCAGGTAAGAAACCTTAAAGCCATATTTATCTCTAACAGCATATTCTTCTTTTAAAAAAGGTATGTCTTTTTTGTAAGCTGCATAGTACAGGCTTTGTACAAACTCGTAATCCTTAAATGCTATTTCTTTAGCGATCTGTCCAAGTACATCTATAGCGCCGGCACAAAGCTCATAAGCCCTTACTGCATTTAATTCTCCAACTTTTTTAATCAGTTCACAAAGAGGCGTATCAATTTCGTACTGCAATAAAGAGGTACTGGCGCAGGTGCTTCCCGTTCCAATTGTGCGGCCATCAATTAAAATACAATCCACTCCGCTGTTTACAAGATAGTATGCAGTAAGCGCACCTGAAATGCCACCTCCCATAATAATAACGTCTGCCTTAACAGATGCTTCCAGGCTGGGGTAACTATAAGGCAACCCGCTTTTGAGGAGAAAAAAAGGGTAGCCGGATTTTAAATCCATGTAAGTATTTTTAAAATTAATGTCTTGTCAATATTCGTAAAAAAAATGATAAAGGCTGAAATGGATTTAAATGGTTGTTAAGGGAAAGCGTTTTGCATTCAAACACATTTTCTTTATCAATGTTTGAAAATATTACATTGAAAAGAAAGCGACATCAGCCGGTGACAGTCATTTTTTGAAAACAAAGGCATCAATCCTCGTTGTGTAATCTCCACAACTGTAGAAATTATTTCTCAAAATCCGTATTACAGCAAATCAAAAATAATCATAGAAGTCAATGCCATATTGTATTTTAGCAAGTCGTTGCAGCTATTATCACTTTTGGCAGCATTTTGGAAACGAAGTAATAGATTATTATTAATTCTTAAACTATTTAAATTTTCAATTATGAATTCAGGTAAATTAATAACAGGTGTGTTGGTTGGCGCTACATTGGGTGCGATATTCGGAATTTTGTTTGCACCTGATAAAGGGTCAGAAACACGTAGTAAAATATCGGCAAAAGGCTCTGATCTAAAAAATAGTGTAAGAGACAAGATCAATGACCTGGTAGATAGTATTTCAAGTCATTACGACAAGGCCAAAGGCGAGGCTGAAGATATGTACCAGGAAGGTAAAGAAAAGTTTGGCAGTGCTAAATCTCAGGCCGAAAATTCATTCTCTTAGTCTCTAATGCTGCCGGCATTAAAATAATTAAAATGGAAAAAGAACCGGGTACTTTGGGATCTTTATTTGAAAAAACGGGTGATTACCTGGAAACAAGACTGGAGCTATTGAAGCTACAGGCTATCGATAAAACTTCCGATGTAACTTCTTCTCTTGTTTCCAGGATAGCCATCGTGCTTATTCTGAGTTTTGCTATTTTCATTGCAAATATTGGTTTGGCCATCTGGATAGGGGAGCTGGTAGGTAAAGTATACCTGGGATTTTTTATTGTAGCGGCATTTTATGCTTTACTGGCCTGGCTTATTCATGTGTTTCGCAAGGCGTGGATAAAAGAACCGATTACTCACATGCTCATAAAAAAAATGCTTAATTAGATGAAAATGGACGTCCACGATTCTGCTTCATTAAAGGCTGCCATTGCTGAATTGCAGGAACGCCAGCGCAGTGAAAAGCAGGAACTGTCAGAAAATGTACACGCTTTGGTCGAAAGCTTAAAACCCATGAACCTCATCAAAAGCACTTTTCATAATGTGACAAGCGCACCTGGATTTGGTGGGAATTTGTTCAATACTGCACTTAGTCTTGGCGCAGGAATATTGTCCAAAAAATTGTTGATCGGTCCGTCGACCACCATATTTAAGAAAATTGCCGGAAATGCTGTTAAAGCTGGTGTTACAGGCATCATTGCTAAAAAGTCCAATAAGATCAGGTACGCCGGCCTTAAGCTGCTCACCAAAATCTTGGGCAAGAAGAAGGAGCCAGCGAAAGTATATTAATGGCTGTTTAAATAAAAAAAATTGCATCAGAGAGTGCCCCTTCGATAAGGGGCATTTCTATATCTTCGCAGCCATGTCAAAATTCCTGGTAGTTGGGCTCGGCAATCCCGGCAATGAATATGCAAATACACGTCATAATATTGGGTATGATGTATTGAATGCGTTTGTTCATAAACATACAGGTAGTTTCCGATCAGACCGGCTTGCCTATGTTGCTGAAATAAAATGGAAAGGAAAACAATTCATTTGCATTTGTCCAACCACCTATATGAATCTAAGTGGTCGTGCTTTTAAATATTGGATGGATAAAGAGAAAGTGCCGCTTGAAAATACGCTCACCGTGGTAGACGATCTTGCCCTGCCTTTGGATAAGTTGCGGCTTCGGGCGGGAGGTTCAGCCGCTGGTCATAATGGACTGAAGGATATTCAAAATATTCTGGGCACGGACCAGTATGCAAAGCTTAGGTTTGGTATTGGAAATAATTATCCGAAGGGGCTACAGGCAGACTTTGTGTTAAGCAAATGGCATCCCACAGAGGTATCTACTGTACAACTGAAAATTCAAAAAAGTATCGATGTTATTGAGGGCTTTGCTTCGGTAGGAATTGGGCAAATAATGAGTGAAATCAACCAACTTTCTATCAAGGCTTAGGGAAATTTTCTAACTTATATCATAATTGTTTTATTTATTTGATTTGTTTATATTCGCTTTTGTATACTATTTTTATAACTATTAGTAAACCATGAAGATAATTTGTGTTGGCCGCAATTATGCGGCACACGCCAAGGAACTTGGCAACGATTTACCAGATGAGCCGGTGATATTTATGAAACCGAAAAGTGCATTGTTGCAGAGCCATACACCTTTTTATTATCCTGAGTTTACGAATGAATTAAATTACGAATGTGAGTTGGTTTTGAGAGTTTCCAAGAATGGAAAATATATCCAGGAACGTCACGCTTCCAATTATTATAATGGGATTACAACAGGGGTTGATTTCAC
>JBDSAP010000210.1:0-43381 GCA_039922055.1 Ferruginibacter sp. | reverse complement strand
GCTTGTGATATTTTTTTAGCAGCGGATCTTCTATGCGTTTTCTTCGCCATCTAAAAAAGATATAGAACAACAGTACATATAATGGAAATAATATGAGGTCCTTTAGCTCCATTCTTTTTAATGGTCGAAATTGTTTGTAAGCGAAGTAGTACAGAGCAAAATTATTTCAATTATCATTTGCTATTGGATTATATGCTGTTATTTTGCCCGAACCAAAGATAGTAGTATGTGCGGTATTGCAGGCGCTGTAAATTTCCGGTTGCCTTATCAACAAATCAACAGCGATCTTTTTCACCGGGGACCTGATGAGCAAAATAGTTTTGCTGTTGATAATATCGACCTGCATCATTTGCGTTTATCCATCGTAGATATTGCTGGCGGCAAGCAGCCCATGCATCTCGATGACAGATATACAATCATCTTCAATGGCGAAATATATAATCACAACGAAATAAGAGCACGGCTGGGCCTGCATGGCACTACATCTTCCGATACGGAAACATTATTACTGTTATACAGAAAATTCGGCGTTGACCTCCTGCGCCATCTCGATGGGATGTTTGCATTTGCAATTTATGATCAACAAGAAAAGAAAATTTTCATAGCCCGTGACCGTGCAGGGAAAAAGCCCTTATACTATTTCGCCGATGGTGAGAAAATCGTATTTGCGAGCGAGCTAAATTGCCTTAAAGGAATGCTCCCGCTGCAAATAAATCCCGATAATTTTTATCATTACCTGCGCCTTGGGTCATTCTACAAAAAATTGACGCCGTACAAGAATGTAACCGAGTTGCAAGCCGGCAGTTTTATTTTAATTGACTGCAATACACTTGATATTAAAGAACAATGTTGGTGGGATATCAATGAGTTTTATATAAAACCCAACCATGATTCTTTTGAACAAAGTCTTGAAAAAGTTGACGGCTTTTTGCATGCTGGCATAAAGCGCCGGGTAGAATCATCTGACCTGGAAGTCGGCAGTTTTTTAAGTGGTGGCATCGATAGTGGTTTGGTAACCGCCATTGCAAGTGAGTATAACCGATCTATAAAAACCTTTACCGTTTCTTTTGCGGGAGAATATGATGAAGCGCCGCTGGCTAAACTTGTAGCGGAAAAATATGGAACTGTTCACCATGAAATAAAAATCAGTTTCGAGAGCCTGCAAAGCGATCTTGAAATGATATTGAGCAATTATGGCGAGCCTTTTTTCGATAGCTCCGCAATACCCTCCTATTATGTAAGCGCTGCGGCAAAGCAACATCTTACCGTAATATTAAATGGTGATGGCGCAGATGAATTATTCGGAGGTTATCGCCGTTATGTTCCATTTGCCCGTCACGATTTTTTCAAAAAAAGTGGCGGCATTAAAAATATTGCGGGTCTTTTAAAAAAGGTATTACCGCAACCCACAAATAAAAAATCGGCATATAATTATTTATTCCGTTTAGCATCGCTGGCATCAAAAGAAAGCCTCGAAATATATTTATCTGCGGGGGTTGATATCATGGAAGATTTTGAACAATATATCAATCATCCAACACACGATTACCTACAGCCAATGCGGGAAGATTTTAATAAGATAGCACGGCAGGATATCAGTGGTTTAAAGAAGATAATGAATATGGATTTTAATGCGACCTTATTCAGCCAGTTGCTGGTAAAAATGGACATTGCAAATATGGCTAATTCGCTCGAGGGCAGAAGTCCTTTTTTGAGCAAGGAGTTGCTGGAATATTCGCCAGGTATGAATGATAAGTTTAAGGTCGATAGCAGGACAACGAAAGTATTATTGAGAACACTGGCAAAAAAATATTTACCTGCCCAACTGATCAATCAACCCAAGCGTGGATTTGAAGTTCCTTTAAAAAACTGGGTCAACAACGAACTAAAAGAAATTGTAGGTGATTATGTGGGAGCAGATTCAGCGCTTTGCAATCAATTCGTATATAAACATTTTACCCGTTCTTTATTGAACGATAAAATAAAAATACCTGCCGAGAAGAGAGCCAAAATACTTTGGATGTTGATGAGTATGGAAATATGGTATAAGAAAGTTTACCTGCAATAATGATTCATGGTTGATAGTTCAGATTCATTAAAATGTAAAAGTTGGCGGCAAGCTTACTCGACCATCTATGGTTGATAATTCCCCTAACTTAGCAACATGAAATTTTATGTTGACACATCTGTTTGGGGCGGACATGAAGACGAGGAATTTGAAGAGTGGACAATTCCTTTTTTTGAACAGGCGAGAGTAGGAAAATTTACCATTGTTCTTTCCGACCTAACACTTCGGGAACTTGCACCTGCGCCTGACAGAGTTAAGCAATTAACGGAAACTATTCCCGACCCATTTTTAGAACTTGTAACTTTAAATCAGGAGGCAGAGCGACTTGCAAAACATTATATAACAGAAGGTGTTTTGACAGCGAAATTTGAAAGTGATGCTCAACACATTGCTATGTCAACAATCTTAAAGGTGGACAGCCTCGTAAGTTGGAATTTTAAACACATGGTAAATTTCTTTCGTATTAAACAGTATAATTCGATAAATCTTAAATTTGGTTATCAGACTATTGACATCAGGACACCTAAAGAAGTAATGTATGCAAGCGAAGACTAAAAGCGATTTTAAAGCGGTTGACTTTATGCGGCAGGTTCGTAATGAGTTATCAACGCTGATGCAAACAGACCCAAAACGCTTTCATGACGAATTAAAGCAAACAATGGCTGAATTTATTGCAAAACGACAACAAGCCACTCGCCAACAAGGTATTGCCAAAAGCGGGGCTGAAGAATAAAAACTCAACTGAAGTTTTCAATTTAACGGGCGAATAATGGCTAAGCAGATGAGCCTTGATTTCCCCGCCTTCCGTAAACTGGAACGTATGTCTTGAACTGATCCAGATGTAGTATTAGAAATCAGCTCGACCACCTGTGAGAACGCAGGATTGAAATAATTTGCGTGACTCTACTAACATTAATTTTTTTCCCCCCATCAGAACCCTCACTCAAGTTTTTTGTTAATCTTTTTCATGATTGTTTTAAACAAACTTTGTTTAAGATTGTAATAGTATAATAATCATAATCATGAACGTTTTTACCATTAAGGATTTAGAAAATTTATCTGGCATCAAGGCCCACACTATACGTATTTGGGAACAACGTTATCAATTTCTAAAACCCAGCCGCACGGGCACCAATATCCGTTATTATAGTAATGATGAGTTAAAGAAGGTTTTGAATATCGCCCTGCTTAATAAATATGGGTTTAAGATCTCTCATATAGATAAGATGAATGATGGCGAAGTGAGAGACAAGATATTATCTCTTACACAAATACAAGCCCAGCAGGAACGAATAACTAATGAGCTCATCCAGTGCATGGTGGATCTTAATATGGATAGCATGGAAGATATAATTGATGATTACATCCAGGCAAAAGGAATCGAACGAGCGATCATACAGATCATTTTTCCTTTTATGGAAAAGATCGGAATATTATGGGTTACCAATCATATTAATCCTGCGCAGGAACATTTGGTAACAAATATTATACGTCAAAAGCTCATTGTTGGTATCGAAGACATTTCCACACCGTTGAAAATAAATAAAACCGTTTTATTGTTTTTGCCCGAAGGTGAGTACCACGAACTGGGACTCCTGTTTATGTATTACCTGTTGAAAAGCAGGGGGGTCAGTGCAATCTATCTTGGGTCAAACATTCCTTTAGTGGATGTGGAGTTTGTGGTAAAACTCAAAAAACCGGACTATTTATACACCCATATCACGGCCGGCGGCCACAATTTCAATTTCGAAAAGTTCATCTCCACTATCAACAGGAAATTTGCGGGCAGTTCAATACTAATTTCAGGGCAGTTGACACAAACCTATGAACGGAAGATCCCGTCTTCTATTACTTTAAAAAAGTCCTTTTCAGAAGTAATGGAATTCATATCCGGGCTTTCCTAAAAATTCGCTTTCTTTTCCC
The DNA here is from genome assembly GCA_039922055.1 of Ferruginibacter sp. GTDB lineage: Bacteria > Bacteroidota > Bacteroidia > Chitinophagales > Chitinophagaceae > Ferruginibacter. The sequence continues at coordinate 39,390 of JBDSAP010000210.1, read as the reverse complement.
TTTTATTTCAATCGATGCCGGCTGTTTAATTTTTTTTCACAAAATATTAAACAGCTTTTTTTAAAATTTTAAAACTTTTTGTTTAGCTTTACCGTACATAAAATTAAACACACTGAATAATGGCCGCAATAGACTTTAATCAACTTTTATTAAAAAATACGGAGTTTTTAAAACCTTTCGCTGTAACATTAACAAGAGATAATGAGGTTGCAAAGGATCTCCTGCAGGAAACAATGTTTCGTGCCCTGGCGAATAAGGAAAAATATAATGTAGGTACCAATATAAAGGCATGGTTATATACAATCATGCGTAATATTTTCATTAATAACTACCGGAGGAAGGCAAAGCAAAACACCATTTTCGACAGTACTTCCAACGATTTTCTTATTAATTACAACCAGGTAACTATTAGTAATGCTGCTGAAGGGGCCTTGAGAATGAAGGATATTCAAAAAGCGATTTATGGACTTCCTGAAATATTTCGAAGTCCTTTCATGTTGTATTTTGAAGGATACAAATACCACGAAATAGCGGATATGCTAAAAGAACCGCTGGGTACTATTAAAAGCAGGATACATTTTGCCCGTAAATTATTGAAGGAGCAACTTACACAATTTTAAGATAGCCTTAAATGCACTTTTCTACCCTTAGCAATAGCTTTATTTTGACTACTTGAAAAGAATCGTAATAATAGGAGCTGGGTTTTCCAGTTTGTCTGCCGCTGCTTTTATGGCAAAAGCAGGTTGGGATGTAACGGTACTTGAAAAGCAATCTATGGCTGGTGGCAGGGCAAGGCGGTTACAAGAGCAAGGATTTACATTTGACATGGGGCCAAGCTGGTATTGGATGCCCGATGTATTTGAAAGGTTTTTCAATTGTTTCGGAAAAAAAGTAACCGATTACTATCAACTGGAAAGGCTTGATCCTTCTTACAAAATATTTTGGCCGGAGGATGAAATGAATATCCCCGCGGACTATGGAGCGTTAAAAGATCTCTTTGAGAAAACAGAAACCGGCAGTGTTGAAATGCTTGATAAATTCCTGGAAGAAGCTGCTTACAAGTACCAGGTTGGAATGAACAAACTCGTTCACAAGCCCGGACAATCAATCAAAGAATTTGCCGATGCGGATCTGTTGAAAGGCATCTTTAAGCTGGATGTATTTACTTCTATCAGGAAACATGTAGCGAAGCATTTTAAAAATAAAAAATTACAACAGTTATTAGAATTTCCTGTTTTGTTTTTAGGGGCCTTGCCACAGGATACACCTGCACTTTACAGCCTGATGAACTATGCAGATATTAAGTTAGGTACCTGGTATCCCAAAGGAGGCATGTATAAAATTGTGGAGGCAATGGTTAGCGTTGCAAAAGAGCTCGGGGTGAAGTTTTTGTTTAACCACAATGTTGTTGAAGTAAATATTGAAAACAATTTAATAAAAAACGTATTTGCCGAAACATCTAATGGGGAAGCGGGTACGAGAAATATTATTGCTGCCGATGTTGTATTGGGCGGGGCAGATTATCATTTTATTGAAACAGCATTGGTACCGAAACAATACCAAAGTTATACACCACAGTATTGGAACAAAAGAGTGATGGCGCCGAGCTGCATACTCTATTATGTTGGGCTAAATAAACGATTAAATAATATACTCCATCATAGTTTGTTTTTTGATGTTGATTTCGAAGAACATGGCAAAGAAATTTATAAAGACGCTAAATGGCCCGCAGCTCCATTGTTTTATGTAAGCGCAACTTCTGTAACGGATGGAACTGTTGCTCCGCCTGGCTGTGAAAATCTATTTTTTTTGATACCAATAGCGGCGGGTTTAGAAGGAGATACCGAACTTTTGCGGGATAAATACTTTGAACAAATATTGGAGCGATATGAAAAAAGGATCGGACAGGCAGTAAAGGAGCATATCATTTACAAAAGATCATATTCTATCAGCAACTTTAAAGCAGACTACAATTCTTTTAAAGGAAATGCTTATGGTTTAGCGAACACTTTGATGCAAACTGCTGTTTTAAAACCAGGCATCCGAAGTAAGAAGTTAAAGAATCTTTTTTATGCAGGACAATTAACGGTGCCAGGCCCTGGGGTTCCACCAAGTTTAATAAGCGGTGAAGTGGCGGCGAAAGAAGTGATAAAGTATTTTGGATAAAGGTTACCAAAACTGTAATTGAATTTATATCTCCACGTGCTTATAATACAATAAGAAACAAGCCAGAAAAATGATACACCTGTTCCACGACCTAAGTCAGCAATGCAGCAAAGCGGCTACCGAAAAGTACAGTACATCCTTCAGCAGCGCTATTAAATTACTTCATCCCGATCTGCGCAGGCCTATATTCAACATCTATGGATTTGTGCGTTTTGCAGATGAGATTGTAGATACATTTCATGAATATCCAAAAGAAGAATTGCTTGCTGAATTTAAAAGAGATACTTATACTGCCATCAAAAGGGGCATCAGCCTTAATCCTATATTAAATAGCTTTCAGTTGTGTGTAAATAAATATAAGTTGCCCCACGAACTTATTGAAGCTTTTTTTAAGAGCATGGAAATGGATCTTAGTAAAACAGCCTACAACAGCGATGGCTATAAAGAATATATTTATGGGAGTTCCGAAGTAGTTGGCCTGATGTGCCTGCATATTTTTTGTGAAGGAAACAATTTCATGTATGATAAGTTAAAACCTTTTGCTCAATCTCTTGGTGCAGCATTTCAAAAAGTAAATTTTTTGAGGGATGTAAAAATGGATTACGAAGATTTGAGCCGCACCTATTTTCCGGAGGTTGATTTTTCTAATTTTACACCATTAATGAAAAACCGGATCGAAGGTGATATTTCCAATGATTTTGCAAATGCTTACAAAGGAATTTCGCAATTGCCTGTAAAAGCGAGATTTGGCGTGTATGTTGCGTATAAATATTACTTATCATTATTTAAAAAAATAAAGAAGACAAAACCTGCACATATTATGGAGCAAAGGATCCGTATTCCTGATTATTGGAAAATGTTTATTGTTGCAAAAGCAGGTTTAAGGATTCAGTTGAATATTTTATAAAGCGATCTTATGGAGGTTATTTTGGTAGATGAAATGGACAGGCCCGTCGGAACAATGGGAAAGATGGAAGTGCATGAAAAAGCTTTGCTACATCGGGCCTTCAGCATTTTCATTTTCAATGCAAAAGGGGAGATGCTGCTGCAACAAAGGGCAAATAATAAATACCATAGTGCGGGCTTATGGACGAATGCCTGCTGTAGCCACCCGTCTCCCGGCATGAGCACTTTAAAGGCTGCAAAAAAAAGATTGCGGGAGGAAATGGGCTTCGAGGCTGAGCTGCAAAAGGCATTTGATTTTATATATATGGCGCCCTTTGAGAACGGCCTTACCGAGCATGAATTCGATCATGTTTTCGTGGGCATATATGATGGTAAAATAAATCCTGATCCAGACGAGGTAAGCGCCTTTTGTTATAAGTCTGTAAACGAAATACGAGAGCTGTTGCAGGCTCATCCTGCTAATTATACTGCGTGGTTCAAAATTGCTTTTCCAAAAGTAGAGGCCTATCTTGCATCCCTTGCTCATTAATTCACAATGAGTGATGAGAATTTTTTATTAATTACGGGGATGAAATATGCATAGTCGAAAAGCTGTTATAATTGGAAGCGGCATAGCCGGGATTGCCGCGGCTATTCGCTTGGCAGTAGCTGGCTATCATGTTAGTGTGTATGAAAAAAATAATTATGCAGGTGGCAAAATTGCTGCCTTTGAAAAAGATGGTTATCATTTTGATGCAGGCCCTTCTCTCTTTACTCAACCCGATAACATCAAAGAATTATTTGAGCTCGCTGGTGAATCTATTACTGATTACATTACCTGGCAGGCAGTTGATATTTCATGCAAATATTTTTATGAGAATGGCAAGGTAGTGGTAGCATATACCGATCCGGAAAAATTTGCAGAGGAGATGAAATCCGGATTAAATGAAAACCCGGAAACCGTTATAGAATATTTAAAACAATCAAAGAAACTGTATAAAAACATCGGGCAACTTTTTTTAGATAATTCCCTCCACAAAAGAAAAACCTGGTTCCATAAAAAGATCGGCACAGCTATATCGGCGCTAAAATTTAAGCACGTTTTTAATTCCCTCCACAAATTTAATAGCAGGCAATTTAGCTCTCCCGAGGCAGTGCAATTGTTCGATCGGTTTGCTACTTACAACGGCAGCGATCCATATAAAGCTCCTGCTATGTTGAGCCTGATCCCCCACCTTGAATTGGATCACGGCACCTTTTATCCTACCGGTGGCCTAATCAGTATTGTCAATGCATTGTACAACCTGGCTAAAAACAAAGGTGTTGAATTTAATTTTAACTCGCCGGTACAGCGCATCATACAGCATGAAGGAAAAGTAAGAGGCGTGGTAGTTAACAATGAAAATATTAGTGCAGATATTGTAGTGAGCAATGCAGATGTATATTTTACTTATAAAGACCTGTTGCAAAATAAGGCTGCCGCAAACAAGCTGTTAAAGCAGGAACGCAGCAGCAGCGCAGTGATTTTTTACTGGGGAATTAGAAAACAATTTGATCAGCTTCAATTGCATAATATTTTTTTTAGCGACAATTATAAAAAAGAATTCGATCATATTTTCAAAATAAAACAGTTAAGCTCCGATCCAACCATTTACATCAACATTAGTTCAAAGATGGAAAGTTCCCTGGCGCCTCCAAACACTGAGAACTGGTTTGTAATGGTAAATGCGCCTGCTAATAATGGCCAGGACTGGAATGAAATAAGGCAGCGGCTACGCAACACCGTGATCAGTAAATTATCCGGAATGTTGGGCGAAGATATTGAACCATTGATAGCAACGGAGCGCATTGCAGATCCATTGTCCATAGAAGAAGAGACAGGCTCTTACATGGGTTCATTGTATGGGTCAAGTTCAAATTCAAAGGCAGCAGCTTTTTTCCGGCATCCTAATTTTAGTGATACGGTGAAGGGGCTGTACTTTTGCGGGGGCAGTGTCCATCCCGGCGGCGGTATCCCTCTATGCCTTAAGAGCGCAAAGATCGTAAGTGAATTAATAACGGCAGATCATAAACATTCTCGTGGCCATTAAAATAAATAAATACCAGGCGGCAACAGCCATCGCAGTTTTCTTTCACGCTGTTGGATTAGCAGGTATACTTTTTTTTGACAAAGATTTTTTTACCAGCCTCACCTTATTCAATTTGCTGCTCTCTTTTTTGTTATTGTGCTGGACGCAAGACAAAATAAATATCCCTTTCCTTGTTTTCTTTCTCCTTGTTTTTGGTATTGGTTTTGGAGTTGAAGTGATTGGCGTAAATACAAGGCTCTTATTTGGCGATTACAGTTATGGAAATGTTTTAGGAATTAAATGGTTGCAGGTACCAATGTTGATCGGTATTAACTGGTTTATCATTATTTATTGCTGCGGTATCAGTGTACATACTTTGTTAATGAAAGCCATCAACAGGGTAGCTTTAGATAGTAAGGAGCCACCCGCTGCCTTGAAGGCTTTATCAATCATTGTCGATGGAGCCAGCCTAGCCGTAATATTTGATTGGCTAATGGAGCCGGTGGCAATCAAACTTGGCTTTTGGACATGGAATGGCGATATACCGCTATACAATTATATTAGCTGGTTCATGGTGAGTATGTTGCTGCTGAGTTTTTTCCATTTTCTGTCCTTCAGTAAGCAAAACAAATTCGCAATAAATTTGTTACTTATCCAGGGGATGTTCTTTTTGATATTGCGAAGTTTTTTACCATGATCCACGACAGGTTTAAATAACATGAGTGCATTAAAATTCATATTGATCGCCTTTGTTACTTTCGTTTTAATGGAAGCAATTACGTGGCTGACCCACCGCTATATAATGCACGGATTTTTATGGAAGCTCCACCAGGATCATCACCAAAAAGGCCCTGGATTCTTCGAAAAAAATGATGCGTTCTTTCTCATTTTTGCTATTCCGAGCTGGTTGTTTATTATGTTGGGTTTGCAATTCCATTTATATTGGATGGCTGCTGTGGGCTCCGGTATTACGCTCTATGGGGTCGCATATTTTATAGTGCATGAAGTAATCATTCACCAGCGCTTTAAGTTTTTTACAAGGAGCAGCAATACCTATATCCGCACTTTGCGATGGGCCCATAAAATGCATCATAAGCATTTAGATAAACACCATGGAGAAAGCTTCGGGATGTTATTTGTTTCAAAAAAATATTGGGATAAGATCAGGGCCGATAGAAAGAAACAGCAGCAATGAATGATCCATTCAGTGCATCGATACAAATCAAATATTTTTGGTAACCGGCGGCGGATTTCTATGAAACATTGTTGCGTCGCACTCTTGTGCGGCATACCTTTAGGCGGCTTTTTCCACCATATAATTTTGCTTTTTTTGATTCATAAAAATGCTCCTGCCCTCGTAAATCTCCCATGAATACGCACTACACTTACCTGGCTATTCTTGTTGCGGCCTTAGCCGCACCGTTGCTGCTGAGCTTCGATAAAAAAGTAGCATTTTATAAAAGCTGGCGATACCTCTTTCCTGCATTGCTGTTCCCTGCTTTGATCTATATTGTTTGGGACATTTATTTTGTCTCACAAGGCGTGTGGAGATTTAACAGGGATTATATTATTGGTATAAAATTTATCAACCTGCCGTTAGAAGAGGTCTTGTTTTTTTTCGTGGTACCTTATTGCTGTTTGTTTATTTACGAGTGTATCAGGAGTTATTTTCCATCATTAAAAAATATAAAGATTGCCGATGTCATTCTTAAACTGCTGGCGGTTATTCTTTTGATAACCGGAATCATTTTTTATGAGCGTCTGTATACTTCGTGGACATTTATTGCAACTGCCATTTTTATATTTTGTATCTACACCTTCCCCAAACTTTTCAGCGCCTTCGATGCGGCATCTTTTCTTGTTTCATTTATCATTATCCTGGTTCCCTTTTTAATAGTAAATGGGTTCCTTACTTCAATACCTGTGGTGCTGTACAACGATGCAGAAAATACAGGCATCAGGATATACACCATTCCTGTGGAAGATATATTTTATGGGATGCTGTTAGTGATGATGAATATCTGCATTTACGGGAAAATAAAAGCGGAGTAACATTGATATGCTGAAAAAGCCCGGAGGCTTTGATATGAATGACCACCAGTGAAACCGGTGACAGATAGTAAACAACCACTTCGCATTTATGGAAGGATGAAGGCTAATTAAAATATTGAATGTAAAAGCCCGAAGGGCTTTAATATGAATAGCCACTGGTGAAACCAGTGGTAGATAATTAAGCAGACACCAACCCCGGCAGGGGTTGAATAAAAGCACACTACGATCTTTGTTTTATTAACTTTCATTGGTATGATTAAATCTATACTGTCCTGAGACGAATTGAATTTGGCGAGAAAATTTATTGTCCAATTTATATTCAATCCCTTGCGGGATTGGGAAGATCACATAATTGTTACCCCTCGGGTTCTCCCAGGGTTATTTATATTAAAGTCCTTCAGGCTAAAAACCTGCGTTGTCGGGAATGTTTGAGGAATTTAAAAGTGCTGCATGATCTGCATTTTAATAAAGATGAAATAAATGCCAGCAGGGGAAATAGAAGCAAATTAATATGGTGGGTGCTGGAAAAGCCTGGAGGGCTTTAATATGAATAGCCACTGGTGAAACCAGTGGTAGATAATTAAGCAAACACCAACCCCGCAGGGGTTGAATATCGTGTGTTGCTTCGGAAAAGTATTCTACAATAAATCCAGCACCTCAAAGTATCAGGTACCTAAAATAAAGCCTCGTAATTAAATTGTAATTTTATCCACAATAAAAATAGTCTCATGGATTTTGGAAAAGTGCCGGAAACTGAATTAGATAAGATTGATTTTACCTTGCCTGCTGATCCTGCATTTAATAAGACGGTATTAAAAGGTAAGCCGGTAAAGGACCCCAAAATTTATATCGGCTGTGCTAAGTGGGGTAGAACAGAATGGGTTGGCAAAATCTATCCGCCAAAAACAAAGGAGAAAGATTTTCTTGAGCATTATGCGCAACACTACAACAGCATTGAATTGAATGCGACCCATTATAAAGTGTATGATGAAACCACCATCAAAAAATGGTCAGATAAAGCAGGCAAAAAGGATTTCCTGTTTTGTCCTAAATTGTACCAGGGCATTACACATTTTGGAAGCCTCGCCGGCAAAGATTTCATTACTTCTGAAGTATTGCGTGGTCTTCTTGCCTTTGAAGATAAGCTTGGTCCAATCTTCATCCAGGTGAGCGAGTCATTTTCTCCCAAAAGAAGAGATGAACTCTTTAAATTCTTGCAAACATTGCCAACAGATTTGCAGTTTTTCATGGAAGTACGTCACCCCACCTGGTTTAGTGATAAAGACATCAGCGAACAGTTTTTCAACGACTTGCGAACGCTGAAAATTGGAGCAGTCATTACAGATACTTCCGGGCGGAGAGATTGTGCACACATGCATCTTCCAATTGCTAAAACATTCATTCGTTATGTAGGAAACAGTTTGCATGAGACTGATTACACAAGGATTGATGAATGGGCTGACCGAATAAAATATTGGTTGGACAATGGGCTTGAGGAATTATATTTTTTCATGCACATGCATGATGAAGCTTTTTCACCGGAGTTAACCGTATATCTTGTAGATAAATTAAATAAAACTTGTGGACTGAATGTAGAAAAGCCAACCTTTATCGCGGAGCAAAAAACTTTATTTTAATATTTGGGGTTTGCAATGCCGGCAACGCTACTAAATCCTACGATGATTGAAATAAAACTGCGAGTTGAAGGCGATGCCATGAAAAACTAACCGTACAAGTGAGTGACACAACAATGCTGCCATGAAAGTAGATGTTCGTCCCCCGAAATTTTTAATAAATACAGTAGTTCTGTCTGCAATTGGTATTCAATAATTATCTCACTTCAAACAATTCTTCCCACCTCGTAGTGTATCTTGGACTTCTTAATTCCTGTCGCATTTTCCAATCTCTTGTGAGGCCGGAGGCGGCAAACTTCAACATGTCATCCCTCATTGCGAAATTGATATTATCCAGCATGTCCATCAGGAAGCGTTTATTATTTTGTTTTTCTTCCACAAACAAGTTGCCTTGTATACATTCATCAGGAACGAGCCCGCTGAGCATTACACCGGCTTTTTTATAACGTTTGCCCTGCTCAAATAATTTATCTACTAATTTAAGTGCAGGCTTAATAAGTTCATTCGTTGATGACGTCGCAAAAGGCAAAGTAGCATAAGAACTAATACTCGGTCCATGCCTGAAATGTGTGCTTGCACTTGCCTCTTTAGGCACTACAAAAACACTGATAGTATTGGCCGCACTCTTTTGCCTCCGCAACTTTTCAGCCGCCTTAGAAGTATAAGTGGCAATTGCTTCTTTAATATCCCCAATATTATTTACAGCGTTGCCAAACATTCTTGTAGTGGCGATCATCTTTTTTACTGTAAGCTCCTCTTTCATTTCGCTGGCAGACTCACCTTTTAATTCTTTCAGCAGACGCACACCTACCACACCACCTAAATGGGTGTTTGCCCATTCCTCTTTCCTTTTACTGAGATCGAGTGCGGTGAATATTGCATGCTGTTCTCTAAGCTTTTCGGCATACTGGCGGCCAACACCCCATACATCGCCTACCGGCGTGTGATACAAAGCATCAATAATTTTTTCTTTCGTATCCAGCACCAGTACGCATTTTACCGATTTATCTTTTTTAGACAATCGGTTCGCCACTTTCGCCAACACTTTGGTAGGAGCGACACCAATGGAGACTTTTATTCCAGTCCACATTTCTACCGTATCCAATATTTCTTCAGCAATGGTTTGCAACCCCTTTGGGCTATATTCATCCAGGTCGAGGAAAGCTTCGTCTACAGAATACACTTCTACCTTATCTTTTCCAAGCAGTGTTCTAAGCGTCTCCATCACCCGCCAGCTAAGATCGCCATACAAATTATAGTTGGAAGAAAACGTGGCCACATTATGTTTTTCAATGATGGGCTTTGCTAAAAAGTAAGGGCCGGTCATTTCTACCCCAAGCTTTTTTGCTTCATCGCTCCTGGATATAATGCAGCCATCATTGTTGCTCAACACAACAACGGGTTGCTTATCCAGGTGAGGTTTAAATAACCTTTCGCAGGAGCAATAAAAACTATTACAATCTACAATTGCTTTCATACTAATTTTCGTACAAGTCCCGACACGGTTATGCACCTATCGGCGATTAGTTAAAGATCCAACCGCTACTTTTTATTAAGATGATGCGTCGGACCGCTATCGATCATCCGTATTATACAAGTCACCACTCCCCAAACTTTAAAATCACTGAACTCACTTATGTCTATCACCGAGAGGCCGGTTGTTTCCGGTACCAGCCTTAGCCTGTTGAGCGTTTGTTCATATCGCCGTATCAGCATTTCGCCATCTACCACCGCAATTACTATTTTGCCATTTTTAGGTTTCACACTCTTATCTACTATTACTATGTCTCCATCAAATATGCCCGCATTGATCATACTATTACCGCTGACCCGCATAAAGAAAGTCGCAGGTTTGTTGCGGATCAGTTGCTCGTTTAGGTCGATACCCCGATCCATATAATCGTCGGCTGCTGCTCCAAAGCCTGTGGCATTTGCTTTGGGCACATCACGCTGGCTAAAACCTTTGCTGCCGGCATAACTACTACCGAAAAAGTTTTCCACTTCCATAAAATTTATTTTATTATAAACTAAATATTTTAGTAAATTTATGCTAAAATAATTGGTAATAACAAATTTAAAAATGCACATTTTATGGAAAATAAAGAACGGGTATTGGCGCCGCCGCCATTCAAAACAAAGACGAGAGATTTTAGTAATGTAATGCCTGGATACAAGGTTTATGAATACCTGCTGGTACTAAATCCAAATGAAGCCTTACGTAATAAGATCATGCAGGTAAAACAGCATTTTTTTGATAAGTATAAAAATGCCACAGCCGTGTATAGTAAGCCCCATATTACGCTGGTAAATTTTGTGCAGTATCAAATGATGGAAGAAAGATTGTTAAACAGGTTGCAGGTTATAGCAATGGGTTGCCCGCCGATAAAGATCGAAATGAAAGATTATGGAAGTTTTCCTTCTCACACAATTTACATCAACATCACGAGCAAGCTGCCGGTACAAAACCTCGTAAAGAATATCCGGACAGATGCTCAACAGTTGATGAAACTGAACAATGAAAACAAACCGCATTTTATTATGGAACCATATATCACGGTTGCCAGGAAGTTAGCGCCATGGCAATATGAAAAGGGTTGGTTAGAATACAGCAACTTGAATTTTACAGGAAGGTTTATAGCCGATGCAATGTTGCTGCTGAAGAGGCCCGTTGGTGAAATGAAATATGAGATAGCACAACGTTTTGAATTTAAAAACCTGCCTGTGGCAACTACGCAGGGAGAATTGTTTAGTGTTTGAAAAGGATTATAGCCAAACGGAGATATAACTACAAGAAGAATTTATGGATAATAAGCTAAAGCAAGACCATCATAAAGTTAGGCCCGTAACGCATGAGCCAATAGCCAGTTCAAATGATGATGACGAACAGAAACAGCAGGGAAATTACCTGCATGGAAGAGGTGCACAAATCAATACAAAGAACAGGTTTCTAAAAGATGAACAAACCAAAGAGCACATAGAAAGTATTGATGATTGGGAAGAAACAAATGTACCTACGCAATACCTGGAACAAGAATCCAAAACGATCGTAAACAAAGTGGAAAGTAAAGATGTGGGTATGGGTTACAGTATGAATCCCTATGCCGGTTGCGAGCATGGTTGTATTTACTGCTATGCCCGAAATGTGCATGAATACTGGGGCTACAGTGCCGGTCTTGATTTTGAACGCAAGATCATCATAAAGAAAAATGCGCCACAGTTGTTGCGTAAATTTTTAATGCATCCAAAATGGGAATGTGCACCGATCATGCTCAGTGGGAATACAGATTGTTATCAACCCGCCGAACAAAAATATCGTCTTACAAGAGGTTTGCTTGAAGTATGTAATGAATTCAATCAGCCGGTAGGGATTCTCACCAAAAATTCATGGATCATAAAGGATAAAGATGTGTTGCAGGATATGGCAAAAAAGGGCATTGTTTCGGCAATGGTTTCCATTACTTCTTTCAATGAAGACCTGCGGCGTATCATGGAACCAAGGACCACTACAGCAAAACAAAAATTGAAAGTAATTGAGGAACTCAGTAAAGCAGGCGTGCGTATGGGTATCATGATGGGGCCGATGATTCCCGGACTGAATGAACATGAGATGCAAAGGATCATGAAGGCGGCGGCTGATAACGGCGCTACGTTTACTGCTTATACATTCATTCGCCTGAATGGGGCCATCAAATTTTTATTTCACGATTGGCTGTATAAAAATTTTCCGAATCATGCAGACAAAGTTTGGCATTTAATTGAGCAAAGTCATGATGGGAAAGTGAATGATACAAGATGGGGAGTGCGTATGAGAGGTGAAGGAAATATTGCCGCGATGGTGGCACAGCAATATAAAAAGTATGGCAAGTTGTATAACATGAACGCCGAAGAGTGGAGTCTGAATACCAGCATCTTTAAAAGGCCCGGCGCACAGGGAACACTATTTTAAAACATAAATTAACTCGTATGAATTCTATTACAAAAGATTACCTGACAGAAATTATTTTTAAGAAAATCAGTGAGACAATTGATAAACACCGGGAATCAAGAAGACACCAGTTTGACAACGAACCTTACCCCGGTGCAACGGATGAAGAAGTATTGGATTTCATTATTTCTATTCCCTACTTCGACGACAAGTTGAAAGATTTTCTTATAGGCAACCTGGTTGAAGCCACGATCATCATCAGCCAGTCCTGGGAAAATGAATTTATAAAAAAGACACGCTTGTGGGCGGAAAGTTTTGATTGGCTTTACGGGAATGATCATTTTTTGAAAGAACAACATTTGGGTAATACCAATAGGGAGCGAGAGTTTTTATCGCTGCCTTATTAGGTATTTGATGAGAATGCAATGAAAGAATTGGATGGCATTCAATTTCAAGGGGGTTAACAGAGAAGTTGTTTTAGGTAACATTTTCCTACATTTAATTAACTATTCTGCGCATGTCAAAAAAAAGAAAGTCACAAGTTGTAATGCTTGATCATTCCAAAGCGAAAGTGTTGTTGCTTCAAAAATACCTCGAAAAGTATCTCAATATAATTGCAAATGATGGCTATACTCAAAGGATTAATGTATTTGATCTTTTTTGCGGTGAAGGAATTTATGAAAATGAGGGAGAAGGTAGTCCTATCGCTATTTTAAGAACATTAAAAGATTTACATTTTGCAAATAAAGGAAAGAACAAGAATATAGTAAAAGTGGATTTATTTTTTAACGACAAGGATGAATTTAAAATTCAGAAACTGGCATCTATCATTTCAGAAAAAAAACTTCATTATGAAATGTTTGGAAAAATAACTTATCGGTCGAGAGAATACAAAGAAATTATAGATAGCTTATCTACATACATTCAGAATTTGAAAAATGAAAAGGCCTTTGTTTTTATTGATCCCTATGGATATAAATCAATTCGGGCGAGCGAAATAAAGAAATTATTACTATCGAAAAAATCAGAAGTACTTCTTTTTTTACCAACGCAATTTATGTATCGATTTGATGAAAAAGGAACTCCAGAAGCATTGATTCAAATTATAGAAGAATTAGTTGATATAAGAGAATGGAAAGTTAATAGTTCTGTTTTTCAATTTATTGAACAGTTTAAGGACGCTCTAAAAAACTATCTCGGCAAAGATTTTTTCGTTGATACTTTTGCAATAGAGAAAGATACGGCAACTGTATTTTGCCTTTTTTTCTTTTCAAGCCATATCAGAGGGTTTGAAAAAATGTTAGAAACAAAATGGGAAATTGATGATGACGAAGGAAAAGGTTGGAGTTACGAGAAGTCTGGGAATCTATTTTCAGATTTTAACCCGAATCGTTTAGAGGAAATGCTAATGACTTTAATTTCTGCAAATAATAAGGTTAGTAACAGTGCGGTTTATGAATTTACTTTACGTAATGGATTTTTGCCCACTCATGCCGTAGAAATTTTTAATTCAATGCAAACGGATGGGAAACTTGAAGTCTTTTCCTATGCAGGAGAAAAAGTGAGGAAGGGCGCTTTTTATATTAATTACGAGAACTATAAAGCTTCTCCTGAAAAAGTATACTTTAAAATAAAATAATTTATGGCACAATCATCAATAGAATGGACAGAGATGACCTGGAATCCTACGACAGGTTGTGATAAGATATCTGCAGGATGTAAATATTGTTATGCGGAAGTAATGACCAGACGGCTGATGTCAATGGGCATTGACAAGTACAGAGATGGATTTGACGTAAGAACACACGATGATTCTCTGCAAACACCATTTGGATGGAAAAGACCTAAGACTGTTTTTGTTAATTCAATGAGCGATTTATTTCACCCGAAAGTATCTCTTGATTTTATAAAAAAGGTTTTTTATGTGATGAATCAAACGCCGCAACATACTTATCAGGTGTTAACGAAACGAGCTGAGAGACTTTCCGAAATACATGGAGAATTGAACTGGACAAAAAACATTTGGATGGGGGTTTCGGTAGAAGACCAAAGAGTAATCGGCCGTATCGATTTTTTAAGGCAAACAAATGCCGCCATTAAATTTCTCTCTTGCGAGCCTTTAATTGGCCCTTTAATGAATCTGAACCTAACTGGAATTGATTGGGTAATTGTTGGTGGCGAAAGTGGTAGAAAGGCAAGGCCAATGGAGGAATGGTGGGTTTGGGACATAAAACAACAATGTAATGAGCACGAGGTTTTATTTTTTTTTAAGCAATGGGGGGGCACAAATAAAAAGAAAGCAGGCAGACAATTAGCAGGCCAAACCTATAATGAAATGCCTGCACGTGAATTTTTGGCGACCAGCTGAGTTACCACAAAGTATCAATCTTACTTCGGCCACAATCAACTTTTTTATGAGACTAAGATGTGAATAACAATTTGGCAGAATGTAAAAAATAACTCCATCTTTGCGACGCAAAACAAACTATGTAATAGGACTTTGGACTATTTAATCAAACGGAAACATGTAAATGTTTTTGTTTATTAGGACCTATAAGTACCATTGCTAACTGACTAAGCAAAAGCCCCGACGAATGTTGGGGTTTTTTGTTCGATTATGGGTAAGGAAAAACTAATCGGGTGAAGGAAGAGTACAAATGCTTTCCAATTAATGTATTGCCGTAACATTTACTTTTTCGACACCCTTTAAATGCACTTCGATATGCCTGTCGAATGCCTTTCCATCGTATTCACTGATGATCTCTAAAATATCGTAATCAATAAAGTTGCATTCGCTTCCATCAATGGTCAGCACACTGTATTTTGGTATCTGGTCCAAAGCTTTTTTCAATTTGACCTTATTAAGGAAAGTAACGTTGCTGTTAAGCTTGATGTAGTGATGTTCAATCTCATGATTCACCTTTTTGGTGATCTTGTATTCTGCCTTAAAATTATTCTGCACTATAAAATAGATCGATATCAACAACCCGATACTAACGCCTATCAGCAGGTCCGTCAATAAAATAACAATGATAGTGAGAATGAAGGGAATGAATTGTTTCCGCCCAAGGCTAAACATATTCCTGTATAGTTTTGGTTTTGTGAGATTGTATCCGGTGATCAAAAGAATTGCTGCCAGCGAGGCATAGGGAATCATATTCAGCAGGAACGGTATGAGTAATACCGACAGTAACATGAAAACTCCATGAGTGAATGAAGATAGGCTTGTTCTTCCCCCGGCATCTACGTTTACAGCGCCTCTTATCACAACGGCGGTAATGGGGATGGCTCCTAAAAGACCGCAGGTCATATTGCCAATACCCTGGGCAACCAGTTCCCGGTTAACGGGTGTGATACGGTTGTGAGGATCTAATTTATCAATGGCTTCAATGCAAAGTAAAGTTTCCAAAGTGGCGAGAAGACCAATGATCGCACCGGTTTTCCAAATTTCTATATTTGAAAATAATTTAGAAAAATCGGGGAATGAAATGCTTGAAAAAACATTTGCAGGAATATTTACTAATTGAGTTTGCTTAAGAGAGAAACCAGGCGCAAACTGAGAAAAGATCACGTTAGCAACGATACCGATAATTACCACCAATAAAGGCGCAGGAATAACTTTTATTTTTTTCGCAAATGGCTGCTGAAGCAAAATAAGCGTACCTACAGAGATAGTGGAGATCAGGATTGCGCCTCTTGTAATGTGATGATTGAAATTGCCAAAATTGCTGCGAAAATTTTCAACAGAAAATAATTTTAGAAAACCGCTCGTCCAAAAATCGGGTTGGTCATATCCGAGTGCAAGCGGTATTTGTTTTGTAATAAGAATAATACCGATTGCTGCCAGCATTCCCTTTATAACAGAAGAAGGAAAATAATTTGCAATTGCTCCCAATTTTAAAATGCCTAACACTAGCTGAAATAATCCTGCGACGATAACTGCCAACAGAAATATTTTGAAGTCGCCAAGTGAAATGATGGAAGCAGCAACAACCGTGGTGAGACCGGCCGCTGGCCCTGATACCGCCAACTGTGCACCGCTTATCAGCGACACAACTAACCCTCCGATAATGCCTGATAAAATACCCGCATAAAGGGGAGCGCCAGATGCCAGGGCCATTCCTAAACAAAGCGGTAGCGCTACTAGAAAAACTGAAAGTCCTGCGGGCAGATCATGCTTAAACCATAATAACCTGTAGTATTTAATTTTTCGTTTCAAACCTAATAAATTTTATTAAAGGTAGCATCTTTGCTTCTGCTATAAAGCAGGCGCTGCTTAACATGAATAAACATGGTAAAAACAGAATAATGCAAACCTGTTAATGAAATATATTTGTCGAAGATCTATCTCTGTAGAAAATATTTTCAACTGAAATGCCCCGTTTACCGGTACTTCAGCGAGCCTGTCTTTTTTATTTTTAAATAAATGTAAAAAAATATTTGGTGGATAAAAAAAAATAAACATCTTTGCACCGCTAAATAAATAGCAACACACCAAAAAATGCAACGCACTAATTTACATATAGAAACTCTAAAATCGTTTAGTCCGATGGCGGATCAAACATTACCGGGGCATGTTACAAAGCAGTGTAAAAAATAATTTACCAAAACTAAAATAACAAAAGAGCCCCGATATTATCGGGGTTTTTTTATGCAATAAAAATTAGCTCAGCATCTAAGTAAAAAAATAAAATTGAACACGAAACAATCATATCATTTACCGATACAGTGGTTTAGCAGCAAGCATGCTAATGGCAGTCGCATGCTTAGTAATGTAAATGATTTTGATAGATACATTCGACCGGGGTTGATACCACTGCAGGCATAACAGTCTTGCAGATAGCGAACCCGGTCGAGTTAATAACGACCGGGTTTTTTTTGTGCCCGTACATGATAACAACAACTAACAATGAAACTTTTAATGGCCGTATTGATTGCCAGGATGATCATAACAGCGACGAATAGATTGCTTCAAATAAAGGCGAAGAAAAAATAATGATGGCTGAATAATTTGCAAACGGCCACAACGTATAGATGCAGGAGGAATGAAGCGTTCCCTGTGAGATGCAGCAGGGGCGCTCTTTTTAAGAGTGAAAAAAATATAGCAGCATTCCAATTGGTTGGATACTCCGCCTGGACCGGAGAGGCTGCAGGTTCGAGTCCTGCCTGCTATACCACGTTTTAATACGAACGGTTCGTTGGTGTAACGGCTAACATCACAGATTGTCGATCTGTTGAAATGGGTTCAACTCCCATACGAACCGCAAACACAGCAGGATGGTGCAATGGTAGCACAGTGGCCTCTGAAGCTATCAATGTTGGTTCGAATCCAGCTCCTGCTGCAGATGTTGTCTCTAGCTTATTTGGTAAAGCGCTGCACTGTGAATGCAGGGAACAGGGTTCGAATCCCGGTGACAACCGAAAGGGTATAAAACAAATAACTGGCTCGTAGCTCAATGGAAGATGCACCGGACTTTTAATCCGGGGGTTGTGAGTTCGAATCTCACCGGGCCAACATGGATGAATAGCTCAATGGCAGAGCGGTGGCTTGTTAAGCCGATGGTTGAAAGTTCGAATCTTTCTTCATCCTCCACGTGAGTGCTGCAATGATGGAGAATTGCAATGGTCTGTAAAACCATTTCCTTGATGGATGAATAAGTTCGAATCTTATCACTCACACGAGAAACAAAATTATGGAGAGTTGACAGAGCTGGTAATGTGCCGGCCCGCTAAGCCAGGTCGCCGTTTATTCGGCACAGGGGTTCGAATCCTCTACTCTCCGCTAAAGAATTGTATGATTAAAATTTTTTAGGCAAGGGCAAATAACTCAACGGTAGAGTGCCGGTTTGAAGAACCGGTAGTATAGGTTCGAATCCTGTTTTGTCCGCAAAATAATGTGGGAAAAGCAACATTGAAAAACCGCACCTGAACGGAGCGTCGCCAATGAAGCTTAACCAGGGATCAACAGCTTGTAAAAAAAATATTACTCACCTCAACACGAAAAGGAGGTATGCGATGGAACAACAATTACAATGGAGAAAATTAAGCGGTGAGCAAATTCGTGTGCCTATCTACGACGCGGTACATGCCGCCGTAAGCAAGGAAAAAGAAATGGGGCACGAGTTGAAAGTGTGCATTGGTACCGACAGCCAGGTGAAAGGAAAGGAAACGGAATTTGCAACGGTGATTGTGTTTATCCGGAAAGGGAAGGGTGGCTTTATGTATATACACAGCGAGACCACATTGCGTAAAATGAGCATCAAACAAAGAATGCTGGAAGAGGTGGCGAAAAGCATTGAAGTGGCTTATGCATTGTGCAAAATATTTACCGCGTTTGATGTAGATATGGAAGTGCATGCTGACATTAACACCAATCCAAACTTTAAGAGCAATGATGCATTGAAAGAAGCAATGGGATATATAATGGGGATGGGTTTTGCTTTTAAGGCTAAGCCACAAGCCTTTGCCAGCAGCAGTTGTGCAAATAAGGTGGTGCAATGAAATTAATAAAATTATAAAAAAATAACATCACAAACATGGCACACACAATAACAGCAATCGTTGTAATAGGCATCGTAGTAGCGATGGTGCCTGGAGCGATGGCTGCAATAAAAAAAGCTTTTTTGAAGCTTGCACAAAAATTGATCGGCGCACACAAGGGTGACATTTTTGACAACAGTTACATTGATGTAAAAACATTTTACCTGCATGAGTTTGGCAAGTTACCATGCATTACCCATGTGGATAGCCTGGATGTAACGAAGGTGTTCGACTTTGTGAACGCAGGTAATGCAGGAACTGTGTTGGCCGTATACCAGCGTAATTATTACAGTTGGCATTATAAGCGACAACAGTTCAACAAAACGCTTTTTAAACTTGGCAATAAAGTAATGATAGAACTTGGTCACGACTATGCACAGGTGCTTTTCGATAGCAGTAACTATGACTATGCTAACACGCTGATGGAACGGTTCATCGAATACAAATCTCCTGAAAAGGAAGAGGCGTTTGAGATCAATATCATCACTATCAACAATAATTGCCTGGACCTGAAGCAGCTTGAGATAAAGCCTACGCAATTGGATATCAGCCTATACTACAATGATGATTTTGCAGCAGTTGATGAAGTGATCAGGGAAAGGCTGGAGAAGGACAATGATAAAGGTATCATCCTGTTGCATGGCCTGCCAGGTACTGGTAAAACAACTTACCTGCGTCACCTGATCGGTGGTATGAAGAAGAAGGTTTTGTTTGTGTCACCGGGCGTAGCGGAGAACCTGATGAACCCTGAATTCATCGACTTGCTGATAGACAACCCGAATGCGGTGCTGGTGATCGAAGACGCGGAGAACATCATCATGGATAGGAAGTTCAACAAGAACAGCAGCGTGAGCAACCTGCTGAATATTAGTGATGGTTTGTTGAGCGACTGTTTGAATGTACAGATCATCTGCACATTCAATAATGCACTGTCTACGGTTGATTCTGCATTGATGCGTAAAGGAAGGCTGATCGCTAAATACGAGTTCAATAAACTGGATGCAGTAAAAGCGCAGAAGCTGAGCGATCATTTGGGTTTCAGCAACAAGATCGATAAGCCGATGACCCTTGCCGAGATCACTAATCCTGGCGATATGGAAGTAGCAGCGACACAGGTGCAGGTGATGGGTTTCAGGAGAGAGGCGCTAATGAATTAAAAATTATGTTGAAGAGTTTCAACACAAAAGCTTGCTTTACGGCAAGACTGATATGCGCCTGTTGAATAACAAGCCAGGCCAGTGTTTCACAAGCACGGCAGTGCAGACGCAGTAGCTATCTGTATGCTATTGTTGCAATGGGACATGTCAGCCATAACCTACGGGTCAGAGGTTCGATTCCTCTTCCCGGTTACGCCGGGATAGCTCAGTTGGTTAGAGCAGTAGAAATCACGTGGGTTCGAATCCCACTTCTTCCTTAAAAGAAGAATAGCAAAGCGGTAATGCAAAGCACCAGGGATGCTTCATCGAAGAAGTTCGCCGCTTCTTAAAAAATGGCGACACTAAAAGCAAGTGTTGCAGTCTGGGTGAATCAATCAAAAAAAATTTGATTGAAGAACCGGTTTGACTAACACCAGTAATAGGACAGCAGTTATAATAAAGACCGCACTTAACCAATGTTGATCTATTGGAATATGCCGATAAATAATGTTGAGTAACTGCGATAATAAAAATGACAAA
This sequence comes from Ferruginibacter sp., assembly GCA_039922055.1. Taxonomy (GTDB): domain Bacteria; phylum Bacteroidota; class Bacteroidia; order Chitinophagales; family Chitinophagaceae; genus Ferruginibacter. The sequence continues at coordinate 18,443 of JBDSAP010000210.1, read as the reverse complement.
GTCATATTCCGTGAAAGTTGAATGGAATGCAGCACCGGCTTTTTTAAACCAATGTTAAGTATGACTCGTTATGATTGCACGAATTAGATGCACGAATTACACGAATTAAGAAAAAACACTGTATTTGATTCGTGTAATTCGCCCTTTATAATTCGTGTAATAAAATTGTTAACACAGCACTAATTGTAAATTTTTAAAAATAACAAAAATGAAAAAAATATTGATCAACGCTTACCAGGTTGGACTGGTATTTAAAAACGGCGTTTACAAAAAAATGTTGACCGAAGGAGTTTACTGGTTGTGGTTTAAAGAAAGCGTGAGCATCTATGATGTTGCCAAACCATTTTATGCACCAATCGAATTAAATATTTTGTTGCAGGATGCGGCCCCGGCAAATGTCTTGCAGGTAGTTGATGTAAAAGATAATGAGATCGTACTTCAGTATGAAAATGGATTGCTGAAACAGGTGTTGACCGCAGGGCGGTATGCCTTCTGGAAAAGTGCGATCATCTATGAATTTGTAAAGGCAGATATCAGCAAGATCGAGATCACTGAAAACATCAGCCGGGCCACTTTGCAAAGTAAATTGGTGGCGCCATTTGTACGGATGTACGCTGTAGAGAACGCTGAAAAAGCGGTGCTCTTCATTGATGGAAAATATGCACAAACTTTGCCAGCCGGCGTGTATTACTGGTGGAAGAACAACATCACCGTGTTGGTTGGTAAAGCCGATACCAGGATGCAGCAGATCGAGATCAATGGGCAGGAGATCCTGACCAAAGACAAGGCTGCATTACGGATCAACGGTTATGCTCAATACAAAGTGGTGGACGTTGAAAAGGCTTTGTTGCAAAACAAAGATTACGAGCGGCAGTTGTATGTGGCATTCCAGCTCGCTTTGCGGGAGTACATTGGTGGCCTGGGTTTTGATGAATTACTGGAGAAGAAAGACACTATTGTTCCATTCATTTTGGATGCGGTAAAAGTTGCCGCTGACAACCTGGGTGTGGCCGTAAATGGTTTCGGTATCCGGGATATCATTTTGCCAGGAGATGTAAAAGACATCATGAATAAAGTGTTGGTAGCGGAGAAAAACGCACAGGCCAACAGCATCATGCGGAGGGAAGAAACTGCCAGCACCAGGAGCTTGCTGAACACTGCTAAATTGATGGAGGATAACCAGATGTTGTGGAAATTGAAAGAGATGGAATATGTGGAAAAGATCGCAGACAAGATCAGCAACATTAGTGTAAGTGGAAATGGAGTATTGATCGAGCAGTTGAAGCAGATCTTTGTACCGCAGAAATAAACAACATCCGGTATCATTCGGTGCCGGATGTTTTTGTACTTAGCTTTAGTGGTGCTATTAAGCATTGTTGGGTCGCATAGTTGTGTGAATGAAAACGGAGTAAAAGAAAATAAAAATTAATACTGCTCTCAAATAATAAGCTTTTCATTGCGATAAACAAAAAGTGAGACTGACGCATATTTGAAATTACCAACCTCCATCATTCAAAATGTTTTCGAGTTCATCGTCATCGGGTTTGGTGTAGATGCCGGTAATGATTTCAAAGGCTTCAATAAAGTCGTTGAGTTGCGGATTGTTTTTGTTGATGAGCAATGCATTTAAAATATGGATTCCGCCTGCATGGATAACACCACGCAATTGTATAATGCTTCCATCATTGTATAGTTTAAACCAGTTGGTGAATTTATGAAAACGGGCTTTCTCCCTGTTGTCGCTGTTATCACAGATGTAAACAACAACGTTTTCTTTTTTATGCAGGAATGCCTTTATTATAGTTGTTATTGTTATAGCAATTCGCTTGTCAAGGGGAATCTTGACTAAATCATTGGGTGTAAATTTCAATTCGAGGTTGAAGCCGAAAACTTTAGTCGATAGTTCTGGATACAAATAAAAAGCATTGGAAAAATCATAAAAGTAACAATCATATATGCATCCAGCAGAGGAGGTGAATGAGAAGTAATCCGATTGATGAGTAGTATAATTATACGGTTGCAAATTTAAAACCTTGTTGCTTAAGTTCTTTGAAAGACAAACCGTGCTTACGGGCTTCCCTGAGATAGTTGCTCATTTCAAGGGCAACCAGCATTTTATCTGTACCCTTTGCCTGCTTTGTTTTTTCTGCAAAGTACGCTGCTGTACAAATTTGGAACTCTGAAGTAAGAAGGGACTTTTCCATAATTGAAAACTTATAGAGCAATTTACAAAAATTAGAAAGATTATTAAAATTTAAAAAAGAATAACAAATGAACCATATAGTAACAAATATTGAACCCGTGTGCTGTCTACGCTATAATATAAGCCAAATAGCAGCACAGCCGATGAACGGATTGTGACACAACGATGATGCCATGAAAAACAAATATTGGTATCAAGAAAATTAAAACAAATGAGCAAGTTAAAAATAAGAAAGAAAGAACTAAGAGCTATCGGTTTCCCGATACGGGTTTTGTTTTATTATAATTAAGAACGACTTTATTTCGGTGACTGGTTATTCAATTCCTGGAAAGCTTTGATGAAGGTATTCTTCAGCTTATTGTCTTTGTGCAGAAGCATTGCATTGTAGTATTCTGTACCGTGGGCCTTAACATAACCGGTTATCTGAATGTAGTTACCATCGTCAATTCCATCAAACCAATTAGTAAATTTTTTAAAACGTATAGTATGGCGTTCATCTGTATTGTCGCAAACATATACTACGGCATTTATTTTAGAGGAAAGAAAATCCTTTATCAGATTTACAATTGTAAGTACAAGCCTTTTATCAACACCCTTTTGTTTTTTGATATCATTTTTATTGAGTAATTCAATATTGAAACCGAAAACTTTAGATGCTATGGATGGGTAACCTGCAAACATGTAATCAAATTCGGCGAAGAAGCAAACGTATTCAATATCACTTTCAGTAATAATGTAGTGATAGCCGGGTTTGAGAAGGGAAGTATTATACGGTTGCAAACTTATAGCCATATTTGTCTTTAAGTTCCTGGAAAGTCACGCCGCCTTGAATGGACTCACGAATGAATTGCTGGTCGGCTATAATTTTTTGAAAGATTTCAATGTTGGTCATAGGTTTAGCCTTTGGCCTGCGTTTGGCTCGAACAGTCTTCTTAGTTTTAATATTAGCAGAAGGCATAAAAATTATTTATTGCAATTTACAAAAAATACTGCAGGATGCAGTGACAGAGTTATGAAACTAAAATTATCAGGAAAAGAATTAAGAGCTATCGGCTTCCCGGAAGGACCGGTGATTAGCGTAGCTATGAAGGTGATGGAAAAAAATTATAAGCATCACACAAAAGAAGAAGCAATTAAAATATTGCAGGGCGTGTTGCAGGCGCCGGATGATTATGCGAATGATGAGGTATTGAGCGCCATCGCAAAACAGTTGATTCCAAAAGTCTCCCCTTTGGGGGGAGATTTAGAGGGGGCTGAAATTTCATTAAATCAAAATGGTATCCAGTTCAATGTGTTTGGACAGGAATATATTGAGGAAGGAGCGATGCACCAGATGTACCAGGCCGCTAAGTTACCAATCAGTGTGGCAGGCGCATTAATGCCTGACGCACATAGCGGCTATGGCTTACCGATAGGTGGTGTGTTGGCAACCCAAAATGCGGTGATACCTTACGGCGTAGGCGTTGATATTGGTTGCAGGATGTGTTTGAGCATTTTTGACATTGATCCAAAAGAGCTGGTGCAAAAAGAAAATTATTTTGCAAGAGAGATCAGCGAAGCAACTTTGTTTGGGAGCGGTCAGCAGTTTGATCATGCATCTAATCATGAGGTGATGGAGAATGAACTATTCTACCAGTTGCCACTTTTAAGAGCATTGCATGGAAAAGCATGGAAACAATTAGGGTCTTCCGGCAGCGGTAATCATTTTGTCGAATTTGGTGTAATTGAAATTGCTGAGAAGGACGCAGTGCTTGGTGTTGAAGCAGGGAGCTATGTCGGTTTATTGAGTCACTCTGGGTCAAGAGCGTTGGGTGCTAATATTGCCAACCATTACACGAAAATTGCCATCAGTAAAAGAAGGCTTCCGCAGGATACAAAAAATCTTGCCTGGTTAATGCTCGATGAAGCAGATGGTATTGAATACTGGAACGCCATGAACCTTGCCGGTGACTATGCAAGTGCGTGCCACCACATCATTCACCAAAAGATTGCAAAGCAACTTGGTAGAAAGCCACTGAAGATGGTAGAGAATCACCACAACTTTGCGTGGAAAGAAAAGTGGGAAGGCAAGGATGTGATCGTTCACCGGAAAGGCGCAACACCAGCAGGTGAAAATGTGCTCGGCATTATTCCAGGTTCAATGACGGCGCCTGGTTTTATTGTAAAAGGCAAAGGCGAAACAGCAGCAATAAATTCTGCCAGCCACGGTGCAGGCAGAAAAATGAGCAGGACGAGAGCCATTCAATCCATTACTGATAAGCAATTCAAAGATGAACTGAATAAGCATGGTGTTAAGCTAATGGGCGGTGGACTGGATGAATCTCCTTTCGCCTATAAGAACATTGAAGAAGTAATGCAGTCTCAAAAAGCACTGGTTGATGTTGTAGGAAAGTTTACGCCGAAGATCGTAAAGATGGATGGAGCAAAGCATAGGAACTGGGGAAAGAAAGGAAGAGAGGAAGTAGCAGGAGAGTAAGGGTTTAAAGAATGCGCAATCAATGAAGGTTATTTTTCATTTTTGCGCATTCACTTTTTATAAATTCACTATAGATTAATTTGTATTCCTGCATTTGCATATAACCAAAAGTTCTCCGGGCTGCCACCGATAAGAAATGGTGAATCATCAATATAGTTCTTTTGATATTGAGCGCCAAAGTTGCAATTAAGCCTCGTGCGGTAACTGATAAAGTAACTGAGTGCGCCATATATGTTAGTATACCCATAAGTGCCATGCACCTCCTCCTCATCGTCGTATCCATATTCTGACTGAAAAGCAAATGTTACAATTGTTCTTGTATTTGGATAAATGGCATGATTATAAAATACATTGACACCAGCCCGCCTGGTTATGAAGTTGTCTCTAAAATCAAATATTCCACCTGTATTGTCAATAAGCCGCTGGTTTAAGTTACCCGTGATGTAGTATAGCTTCAATGCAGCCCCATAATTATTTTGATGAATAAGGTTGGTTGGAATATATTTATTGATTCCGGTAGAAAGAACGAGCGCTTTGTTTGTCCGCCTGATTTCGACTTTACTAATGTTGTTAAACTGGGTGTCGTCACGATGGGAGCCACTTATCATCGGAGTGAATCGTATGAATTTTTCTGTTCCTGAAAGTCTTTGAGTGTTGAAGGCGAAAAATAAAATATCGTTCAGGTTGCTGAAATAGTTGATATCTGTTTTGTTTATTAAACCTTCTCCTTGCAGGTATGCATCAACCGTTGCAAGAATGAACTGAGTGCGTTTTCTTGCATCAAGTACACGGTGTTGTTGGCCCTGGTGATGGTTCGGCCAAGCTCATGCAACTGTGTGGGTGAAAGTTTATTGCTGAGACTGGTTGCCGTCTCCAACGCCTTGCTTAGCCATATCGCATTTTGCATGTCTGTAACATTCTCAAGCCGGCCTATGCCTATACCGGTATTGAGCTGAACGGTGTATTGGCTCTCACTACTTTTAGCAATAGCTTCAACATTTTTGTTTGAGTAATAATTTCCTGTTCCGTCTATGCCTAATTCAATGAATCTATTTCGTGAAAACCATTTGTTGAGCACGCTGAGACCGGGGTTTACTGAAAAGTACCTGGTCTTATTTGTATTGCTTTGGCTTGTTGCGTTATTAAACGAAAAAGACGACCCAATACTTCCCGACTTTGTGAGTAAGATATTATCGGTGCTTTGCACTGTATAATATGCAGCGCCAATGGTGCCAGAAGACGAACTGTTTTCGTGTGTGCTTGATGGAAGTTTTGTTTTGTTGTATTGGCTGCCCCCGCCTGCATCGAAGCTAATGGTCCGATAGGTATCAATTCTAAATTTGAAATTCTTTAATAAAGAATCCTGTTGGCTAAAGGCTGCGAAAGATAAAATGGAACATGTAAGAGCGAGTAAATTTTTTTTCATAAGGGGTAGTTTTGATCCATGAAAATATAGCTTGTAATTATTAATTGTTGTTAAAATCGATTGTGGTAAAATAATTGATTCAACATTAACAATTTCGCAAGTACTTATGAACAGGTCTATAAAAACTTCTTTTTAATTCGTACGAATGAATCTAAATGAATCTTGTACTAAGAAATAAGACAGCCTGTTGTTTTGAGCCAAATATTCTATTTTTACCGAAACAGTATTGAAGTAAAATGCAGATACCTATCGAAGCCATCACAACACTCTTTGCCAAATTTTCTCCGGCAACTATTACTGATATTGAAAAGCTCCCACAGGCAGGTAGCGAACGATATTATTTCCGACTTCACACCAGTGATAAAAGTTATATAGTTACCTACGGGGCCAATATAAAAGAGAACGAAACCTTCATTTATTTTTCAAAACATTTTGCTGAAAAACAACTAAGTGCTGCCAGGATATTTTATGTAAGCGAGGATAAAGCCATTTATGTACAGGAAGATTTTGGTAGTGTTTCCCTGCTGGATAAATTGGAGCAAGGTGGCTATTCAGACGAAGTATATAATTACTATAAAGAAAGCTTGCAGCAATTAGCATTGCTACAAATAAAAGGACATGAAGGGCTGGATTATAAAAAATGTCTCACCACTGCGTCCTTTGGTAAGGAGGCCATAATGGCTGATCTGCTATATTTTAAATACTATTTTTTGGATGCACTGCGCAGACCTTATGATAAGCAAAAGCTCATGAAAGATTTTGAGGCCTTAAGCAATTACCTAGCCCATACTGAATATAAGTTTTTTATGTTCCGTGATTTTCAAAGCAGGAATATAATGGTGGATAATAGCAATAATGTTCACTTTATAGATTACCAGGGCGGAATGAAAGGCGCTCCACAATACGACGTTGCTTCCTTACTGTGGCAAGCAAGGGCAAACCTGCCTGATGATTGGAAAAGGGGATTGTTGGAAGACTACATGGAAGCCTTTGAAAAGATCATTGAGCAATCAATAGATAAAGATGTTTTCCGCAGCCAGTATAATGGCTATGTACTTATCCGCTTAATGCAAGTATTGGGTGCTTACGGCTTCCGTGGCTTGTTTGAGCGCAAGGCGCACTTTTTAACGAGCATACCATTGGCTTTGCAAAATTTAAAATGGTTTGTAAATAACCAAAGCGTAGGTATTGCTGTAACTGAATTTAAAAGGGTGTTGGATATATGCATTAGTGACGAAGTAATACAGGAATTTACGCCCATACAAGCGACTGCGGATACACCGCTTGTTGTTAAAATAAATAGCTTCTCTTACCTGAAAACAGGTTATCCCAAAGATGAAACAAAAAATGGTGGAGGTTTTGTTTTTGATTGCAGGAGTATTTTAAACCCCGGCCGCATAACAGAATATAAAACACAAAGCGGCCTTGATAAACCTGTAAAAGATTTCCTGGAGCAACAAACAAGAATGCCCGAATTTTTGAACAGCATTTATAACGTAGTGGATATAGCGGTGGAAGATTATATAAAGCGTGGCTTTGAAAGTTTAATGATCAACTTCGGCTGTACTGGCGGCCAACACCGCAGTGTTTACGCCGCCGAAGCAGTGGCGAGGCATTTAAGAAACAAGTTTAAGGTGAAGATAGAGTTGGCGCATAGTAATAAGGAATATTGGGTAAAGCCCCAAACCCCTGAAGGGGCTTAAGCCTTCACTTTATTGAAGCTTTTATCCCCAATAAAAGAAATAAGTTTAAAGTGAAAAATAGAGTTGATACCACAACCTCTGAAGGGCTTAGCCTTCACTTTATCGCAGCTTTGGCAACGCACTATTTTTATGAAAGAAGACTATAAGAATATGCATTACGGCGCTTCGAACCTTCTCTTTGAAAATGCGGAGAAGCTACGGAAATTTCCCATCCATGCAGAAGTGATTGTGTGGAGTTATCTTTCAGATAAGTTTGGTGTAAAATTCAGGCGGCAACACCCTTTGGCGCTGTATATAGTTGATTTCTATTGTCACTCATTAAGGCTGGTCATAGAAATAGATGGCAGTATACATAATGAAACAGCAGTGAAAGAAAACGATCACATAAGGCGAGAACATATAGAGAGTTTCGGTATAACAGTGATTAGATTTACAAATGACCAGGTTGTTAAGACTCCTGAGATAGTTTTGAAAAATATAACCGAATGGATTGAAAAAACCTAAAGGACTTTAGTATTCAAAATAGAAGGGGCTTAGCATAAAAACGAGACGAAGTAATGAACGAAACAAAAGGACCAATCAGTATTAGACACCAAAGCTCCCCTTCAGGGGCGGGGGGGCTAATTTTCTCCGCCGGCCTCGGCACCCGCTTTAAGCCCTGGACTGACAAGCATCCTAAGGCGCTTGCGATTGTAAATGGTAAATCTTTGCTGCAACGCAATGTTGAATACTTGCAACAGTATGGGATTACTGATGTGGTGGTAAATGTGCATCATTTTGCCGATCAGATCATTGAAGCAGTTGAAAAAGATGATGGCTGGGGAAGCAATATAATTATCAGCGATGAAACGGCAGAGGTATTAGAGACAGGTGGTGGGTTGTTAAAGGCACAACATTTATTAAAAACTGATCAGCCTTTCATAACATTGAACGTAGATATTTTGACGGATTTGGATATTAATAAACTCCTTGCTTTTCACCGGGAGCGTAAGCCACTGGTGTCTTTCGGTGTTACTGATAGAAAGACTTCCCGGTACTTTTTGTTTGATGAACAGAACAGGTTGCGTGGTTGGAGAAATGTAATTACGGGAGAGGAGCGAGGACCTTTTTTGAATGAACCGTCAAAGCCTCTGGTACAAAAAGCCTATAGCTGTGTAGTAGTTTTTGAACCTGAATTTCTCTCACTGGTGCGGCAGCGTGGTAAATTTTCTTTGGTAGATCCTTATCTGGATCTTGCTGCTGATCATGTGATATTAGGCTACGATCATACAGGAGATAAATTGGTAGATGTAGGTAAGCCCGAAAGCGTTTTAGTCGCTGAAAAACTATTTCCGTGACAAGGACTTACGCTGAATGTATGTACAGATAAATTATAAAACGATGAGCTAATATTTGAACGTAAGCTTTGCTGCCATTATGATCAACAGTACAAGAGGGCGACGCAACGATGGCGCCATAAAAAACAAATGCCTGGACAAAAAAAATTATGTCAAAAAACAACGACCTGCTCCGGCTACTAAACAATTTCGAAACTTAACGCTGCTGCCTTCCTCCCCTTCGGGGCCGGGGGCCTTCTAATGCACAATCAAAACTCTATGTGTATCCACTTTTCCGTTAGTGGATATTTTTAAAACATAAGTGCCCTCCGACCACCCGGAAGTGTTGATGTCTTCGGTGGAATTGAGCATTTGTTTTGACAGCATCTTTCTTCCAACCGCATCATACAATTCAATTAAAACTTTTCCGCTGACATTGCCTGTAGCAGTCACTCTCAAATAATTATTGCCTGGATTGGGTTGCACAATGTAATCGGAGCCATTCAGTTTATTATGCAGTAAAACAACTCTGCTATAAATATAGCTGCCGTCATTATCAATCTCTTTGATTCTATAAAATAAACTCCCCGGGGGAATATGTAGATGTGTAAACTGGTAGCTTCCCTTGTTAGGGTCGGTGATCCCTAATTGTGATAGTGTTGTCCAACTGATACCATCGCCGCTATACTCCACTTCAAAATGTTTGGCATTTATTGTGGGCGTTGCTACTGCCCATTTTACAAGCGCACTATTGTTTGCAACAAGCGAGGCACTCACATTAATAAAGTGTACAGGCAAAACAGCAAAATTAAACGGCGTCGGAATATTTTCACCAGCCTCGCTTGCGTTGCCATTATTATTTGGATCAACTACGGCCTGGGTTCCATTGTTAGATGAATCTGATATATTGATGAGGCTTGCATTCGCACTGTTACCAATTGTAGCCGTACCGATGGCGGAGTTCAGGTAGATAGTTGCAGGATTAAGGTTGGTAACGCGGCATTGTATCAGCACTTTAAAAAAGTAATTATTAGTAGTACTGGTTTGATTAGGTAAGTTTTGCCCGCTGTTCAATAAACTTGTTACAGTGGTGCCATTGTAAGCAGCATTCAAGGTGAGCCCTGCGGCATTAGCACCAGCAACAAAACTCGTAGCTACATTAGAAATATTTGATGCGCCAAATACTGCTGCAAGATCATCCGTTGCATTGATATTATTGACGATCACATTCCCAAGATTTTTTACATGCACTTCGTAAGTAAGATCGGCTGTGTTGGCATTTACTTTTACGGCATTTACCAATTGCTTGGTAGTGCCAACAGACGGCGTAAGACTGGTATTATCGATAGCCGCCTGGCCAATCTGAAAAGGTTTTTGTGCGCCCAATGTATTTGTGCTGATGTTGTAATCAAAGTAATAACACCCTGCATTGTCAATTCCCGTTAATTCCAATTGACCGTTCAGGTAAGCAATACCGAAGCAATCGTTTGGAAGTGTTTGTAAATAAGTAGCGGATGCACCGCCGCTTGAACTGCTGTAATTATTTATTTCATATAGTTGCGACGGGTTGGTGCCGAGGGTTGCAAACATGCGGCCGTTGGGCAAAATGGTAAGGTCGCCATTGCCAATATTGGTAGGGAAATTCCCAACAGGAAACTGCAGTATGCGGGTATTAATAACAGCGCCGGTATTAACATCAAATTTATCCATACTGCATCGACCGGTTAAACTATTGTAGTTGGAGAAGGACCACAGGTCGCCATTGTTATCGAACTCAAAGTTGTTAGAAATATAGCTGTATGAATAAGTTGGAACCACCGGTATAATCGCGGGGCAACTAATGTTTTGCGGAAGACCCATGTCCAGCACCCAGATATTAGTTGATGTCAGAGATCTCACATCAGCTATGTAAACTTTATTATTCCTCGGATTGTAAGCTATAAATACGTTGGAGATATTAGGTACCTGTGCAGACATATCGCAGTCTGCCAACACAGAGGGCGCACCGCTTAGCGGATTATTGATCAACGAAAACACCGGCGCATTAGGATCAACGCAGGTATTGCTACCAAAGTTGATGAGCACAGAATTTTGCGCTTTGCAGCACACTATGCAAAGAAATAAAAAAGTAGAGGTAAAGATCTTCTTCATATTATTGAGTTAACTGAACGATCAGGACTGCAAAATTCCAAAACGGTATATGAGCAGATTGGTATATAGTAAACAAGGGATAAAATAATGAACAATTTTTTTTTTGAACCCAGCAAAAGTTTTTCAATTAAGCTTCATTGGCAGCCAGTCCCGATCTTCTATCGGGATCGCACTCTTGTACATTTTATCAATGAGGAGCAAAATACCAGGTCACTAATTTATCCCTTGCTCAGTATAATTGATTTGTCCCGCATAAGATTGTTTGGCAGAATAATGTTGATATAAATGTAAGCCTTTTATTTACCTGAAGAATCAAGGCGCCTTTTTATGGTAGTGTGTCAGTTTGAAACGTCATATGTTGAAAGACAAAATCTAACCATGCGTATGCACATAAGAAGATTTACAAGGCTTACTAGCGCTTTCAGCAAAAAATAGAAAATCATTGTTATGCTATCGCCCTACACTTTGTTTATTATAATTTCGCTAAGGTGTATAAATCTTTAAGTGTTACACTATCAACGCAAGCAGGCTTAACAAAAAAACTATGACTATACAAGATATAGTTTTGCTTGCGGAATATGAGGCTTCAAAAACAAGCAGCAATATAAAAAGAAAGAAGCCGCTGCATAATCGCTTTTCTTATATTTCAACTATGAAAGCAAAACACACAATTATAATTTTAGGTTTGGGCTATTGCTTGGATTTTTTAGGTACGCTTTTTAAAATTACGCATGCACCGAAAGCAGATCTGGTTCTGACAATTGCAGCTATGTTAAAAGTCTTTGGTTTATTATTGGTCCTCTATAAACTCATCAGTTATTCAAAACTAAAAGACTTTCTAAATAGTTAATTAAATTTTCAAAACTGATACACTACCCCTTTTGTTGAATGAAGCATGAAACTACGGCAAACGGGTGCTTGATGTCTAATAAAAAAAGCAACATTCTGTGAAGAAAATTGCTTTTTTATAAAAGTATTTTTAGTGCGCAAGTGATAAATTAATAGCTCTTGGTGTTTTGCTAAATAAAGAAAAAGCGGTACAAGTGTGCGACGCAACAATGCATCATAGTAGCAATATTGTCCGGTTCCAAAAAATCTCAAAGCACTTTTATCCCTGGTTTAGTATTTAAACCATTTTAATTAGGTTTCTTTTCGAAGAGATCCTTCTTATCTACTACTTTAACTTTGTCTTTTTCCTTCAGCGTTTTACTCACCACATCATAAGGTCCAGTCACCACCTCGTCGCCGGCTTTGATACCTTCTGTGATCTCGATATAATTAATATCCTGTATGCTGGTTTTTACTTTAGCTTTTTTTACAATGCCCTCTTTGTCTACTAAAAAAACTAGCACATCCAGTTCATCGGGATCAACAGCAGCCTTGTCTTTTTCATCAACTATCACTGGTCTTTTTACCCCCTCAAGTGTATCGCCTTTTTCCCTGGTAGTAACAGCATTGATAGGAACGCTCAATACATTAACATGAGTTTTTGTTTGAATGTCGGCACTGGCGCTCATACCCGGACGAAACGGAAATACACCCTTGCCTAACAGATCCGAATAACTCTGCGGCAATAAACGCACGTACACCTTGTAATTGGTAACGTCAGTAGTTGTATTGGCAAGCGCTGTTTGGGCAGCGGCCCCATTGTTACTGCTTGCTATCTGTGTTACAAGCCCTTTAAATTTACGATCGCTATAAGCATCTACTACAACGATAGCACTATCACCCAAGTGAACCTTTGGAATATCGCTCTCACTCACATCAACCCTTATCTCTATTTTGTCCATGTCGGCAATGCGCAACATTTCTGTGCCGGCCATCATATTACTTCCTACTACCCGCTCGCCTTTTTTTACATTGAGTAAACTTACCACACCATCCATTGGCGCAAGTACAGCGGTTCTTCCCAGATCTTTATTTGCTTTTGCAAGATTTGCCTGTGCGCTTTGCACTGCCGCCTGCCCGCCGCGAATGCCCTGCCTTGCTGCATTGTAATTGGCCTGCGCACTTCTAAAATTTGCATCAGCCACATTAAATTCGTTGCGACTGATCACCTTATCATCAAACAATTGTTTTTGCATTTCAAATGTTTTCTGCGCCTGGTCAAGTTGCGCCTTCAATGCGTCTAACGCAGCCTGTGAGTTGGCGACCTGCGCCTGGCTTTGTGTAACACCACTGGCTGCCTGGTTGGCTTGTATGCTATAGATATCTGCATAGATCCGGGCAACTATCTGCCCCTTTTTTACGCTGTCGCCTTCCTGTACGGTGAGTTCAGTTATCTCCCCACTGATATCCGGACTCACTTTTACTTCTATTTCGGGGAAGATCTTACCACTTGCATTTACAATTTCAGTGATGGATCGCTTCTCCGCTTTTTCTGCAGTTACTTTTGTGCCTTCATTACCTCCCAATGCTCCCGTTGCTTTTAATACGCCAAGCAACACTAATAGGCCAATCACTCCAAATAAGATCCATTTTACAGTTTTACTCATAACTAAATATTTTTGCAACGCTCTTAATCTTAAAAAATGCGGAGCCGAAAAAAATGTTTCCGGCCCTATTCGATACTAACTTTTATGTTCACTAATATCACTTGTTTGGGCCGTGGCCGGTGTCCTCACCGGCCACTTCTTGTTGCGATAATTTCGGAATGCACTATCGTAATCTCGAAAAGATGCAGCCGGTAAATTTTTTTCAGTTTCTAAGTATTAACAAATTTAAATTTAGCTAACATCACTTCTTTTGCGGACAAACCCGGTTATAATTTCAAGCCCTGGCCCTTATAAAATTCCAGCACCTTCATTTTAAAAACGAAGTCATATTGGTTCAACACATATTCAAGCTTTGCCCTGAACAAGTTATTTTGGTTGGTGATCAGTTCAAAAGTTCCAAGCATTCCTACACTATATCTTTTTTGGGCAAAATCAAGTGTGCGTTGAGAGGCATCCACACTTTTCTTGCTGGAGGTAAATTTTTCAAGAGCCACCAGGGCTGCGTTATACGCCTGGTAAATATCTTGTTTTATCTTTTGATTGTCTGCTTCCTGCTGCAGCTCAACTGTTCTTATATTTAATTTTGCCCGTTCCCAATTGGTGCGTAGCTGTGCTCCCTGGAAGATCGGAATGGTTATCCCTAACCCAACAGACTGTCTGAAATTTTGGTTGAACTGGCGGAATAACACAGGCTTGCCATAGTTGTATTTAGTAAAGGGCTGGCTTGGTAAAACGGCGTAATCTATGCCACTTACATTTACATTTCCAATAGGAGCAATTACTGATTCAGAGCCGATGATTTCCTGCGCACGGCTATTATAACCAGTTCCGAAATTTCCAAAAGCAGAGATAGTAGGATACATATTACCCCTTGCTGCTTTAGCGAAATTTTCCGCAGCTTTCACCTTAAAGCTGTTATATCGTTGTTGTGGAAGATTAGCAACAGCCAGGTTGTAAACGGCATCAGGTTGCAGGTCGGCAATATTCTCAACCGGTATCATCTCAACCGGTGGAATGAACACTTCAAAAGGAGCCGCTGCATCCATGTTCATGTTTGATTTTAATACTAGCGTGGCCTGTGCTACATTACCCCGTGCGCTTATAAAATTGGCGCTATCACGGGCTTCCTGTGCTTCCAATTCCGCGGCATTCAATTCGGGCAATGATCCGGCATTTACCAGCTTACGGGTATTGGCTAGCTGGGCCTGGGTTTGCCGCAATTGAACCTGCGCAATATTTTCCTGTTCTTTTGCAAGCAATATCTGCAGGTAAGAATTTGCAGCCGTTAATGCGATATCGTTTTTTAATTTATCAGTGTTTGCTTTTGCCGCTTCCAGTTCCCATTGGTTGGCAAGTATTGAATTCTTTTTGCTATACCAATTGAAGATATCAACGCTTGTTTGCAGTTGCATACCTGCACTCAGGTAGCTTTGTGTTATAAGATTAAATGATGTGGGATCCTGGTTGCGGCCATTGTTAAAAGCAGTGTTGCCGCTAAAAGAAGCATTGGGGTACAAGCTAAGCTTGCTTTGTTTGTACAACAGTTGCGAAATGTCAGTTTGCACGGCTGCCTGCCTGACCGTGATATTGTTGGCCATCGCATACTCAACGATTTTTCGAAGGTCCCATTTCTCCTGGGCCTTTGCTGTTGTAACCGACATCATTATACATAGGACGAAATAACAAGTATAGCGCATAGAACAAAAATATAACATCCTGCCGTAACAGCTCCGTAACAATTTTATAAACGGAAAGAATTTGCCTGGTAGACACATTGGTAAATGATCGTATAATAATTAAATAGTATTAAACGCCTGGTCAAGATCCTTTATTAGGTAAGCAGGATCTTCCAATCCTACATACAACCTGATCATGCGATGCTCCTTATCAGCAGAGTTGAAATCTGCAGCTTTTATGGAAGAGCATTTCGGGATGATAAGACTCTCATGGCCACCCCAGCTCACGGCCATCATTATATGCTGAAGGCTCTCACAAAATTTTTCCACTTGCTCAATCGTATCCACATTAATAATAAATGTGAGTAAACCGCAGGCGCCTTTCATTTGCTTTTTTGCGAGCTCGTATTGCGGAAAATCTTCGTTAAAAGGAAAGATGACCGACTCAACTTTAGGATGTTGCTTTAAGTAGTTAACAAGTTCTATTGTTGACTTAGATATCTGCTCCAGCCGCAATGGCAAAGTACGTAAGCCACGTATCAGCAGCCAGGCGTTGAACGGTGAAATGCCACTGCCTATATTCATGTACTCGCTATTAAATATCCGCTCAATCATTTTACTGCCGCCACTCAGTACGCCAGCTACTGTATCGCTGTGGCCACTTATAAATTTAGTAGCAGATTGCAGCACAAGGTCAATACCGAAATCGATTGGCCGCTGGTACAGTGGTGTACAATAACTATTGTCCACGATGGTGACAATATTTTCTGCTTTTGCCAGTTCGGCAACGGCGCTTAGATCCTGCAGCGCATAGTTCCAACTGTTTGGGCTTTCCAGGTAAATAACGGTTGTATTTGGTAAAATGGCCCGCTCAAAATTTTCGATGTCACGGCCATCGATGTACGAACTGGTTACGCCAAACCGTGGCAATATATCGTTGAACATTTTTTGCGCCCAGGTATATGGCTTATCAACAGATACAATATGGTCACCAGATTTAACATTGGCTAATACAGCCGCAAAGATTGCCGAGGCACCGCTGTTAAATACCAGGCAGTCCTCCGCATTATCTAGTGCTGCTAATTTTTTTCGGAGGATATCAACTGTCGGATTCAAGCCCCGGCTATACAGGTAGGTGGAATATTCGTCCATAAATGCATTGCGCATATCATCCACTGTATCAAAAACAAAATTGCTGCTTTGAACAATTGGCGGCGACACCGCATTGAAATAATTTTTCCTGTCTTCTCCCAGTTCGTTGATGATGTAAGAGATATCCATTTTTACTTGGTTGTTGTTTTGTTGAAAAATTTACCAATAAAATAAAGAACAATAAAAGATAACAATACCCCCAGGCCTATCAATGCTGCATAATTATTGTTTTCATAATCCATAGCAATACTGATAGCGACAAATAAATAAGCTAATATAAAAATAACCGGCAGCACCGGGTATAATTTCATTTTATAGATGCCGGTGTCATCCAGATATTTGGTTTTTTTGCGTAATATAAAAATGGTGGCAGCAGACAATACCATTCCAAATGAATCGAGAAATATGGTAAAGCTTAAGATCGTATCAAAATTCTTCGACCAAAAAATGATCATCACACAGAGGGCTGCAAACACGGTGAGTGAAACGGTTAACACACCCGTTTTCTCATTGGTTCTTTTAAAGATAGGTGGAAGGATCTTGTCTTCACTCATGGCGTACATAACCCGTGGATTACTCATCAGCAAAACGTTTACATAAGCAAGGACACTTAGAAATAAGAACCCGGATAAAATTCTTTCTGCATTGATGCCGAATACTTTTGATGCCATTATAGCCGCAATATTTTTGGCGCCTTTCAATTGTTCAAAACCAATCACTTTAATATAGGCATAATTGATGGTTAGGTAAAGTACGATGATGACAAAAATGCCAAAGAAAATACCACGTGGAATATTCCTTGACGGCGATTTTACTTCAGCGCCAAAATTAATTGTTTGCTGATACCCGCCGTAGGTAAAGCTTACCGCAACCAGGCCAATGCCAAAAACCTTGATGTATTCTCTGAAAGATGCGTTGACATGACTGCCTAAAACGGGCACAGCAGAAGTGCCGGCAAAAAAGATGGGTGCCACTAATAAGAGTATCAAGACGATCTTGATCAGCATAAGAACGTTCTGCGTTTTAGCGCTCATTTTTAAACCCAACAGGTTTACACCATAAAAGATCACAATGGCTACTATGGCGATAGAGATCTGTATAGTTTGAATGAATGCTGCATTGGCTGCGACTTTCAAAAATTCCGGATCCTTTATTGCAGGGTTAAATATGGCCGTAATATATTCCCCGCCTACCAACGCAACCGCAGCCAGCGAAGCAGCATTGGATACGAGTATGATACAGTTGATTCCAAAAGCAATGGATGGGTGATAAGCATAAGAAAATATTTTATAGTAACCTCCAATTACTGGCAGGCGGCTGCCAATCTCGGCATAAGTAAGGGCGCCACATAAAGCAATCAGGCCACCAGCAATCCATGCGGCAAAAAATAAAAAAGTATCAGGCGATTCTTTTGCAACATTAGCCGGTGTCCTGAAAATTCCCATACCAATCACCAGGCTCACCACGATCATCGTAAAGTCGAAGAGGTTCAGTTTGGGTTTTGAATGCATACTGAAAAGATACTATAATAAATAATTTCAATAAATAAAAGAGTAGACGCTAAGTAAAATCATGCAGCGAATATTCTTTGGTTTTGCGTGTGTAAAGGCAAATCATAGTCATACTTATATTATTTGGTTATTACTTTCTGTCACTGCATTAATCTTTCACCAGTAACCGGGTTAGCCGCCTCTTTTGGTTCGGTCCGCCGTAGCGGATTAAAAAAAGAGCGCAGCGATTTTTTTAAAGAAGCAAAAGCAGCGGCGTTCCGGTTACGCAGCCCCGCCGGCTGTGGAGGCGAAACCTGTAAATTTAAAAGAGTTGGTGAATGCACTTGCAGGCAAG
>JBDSAP010000209.1:0-6679 GCA_039922055.1 Ferruginibacter sp. | reverse complement strand
TATTTTAATGCAAGATCATTTTTTATTGTTCCCAAGGAAGCATTTCCGGATGATGAAGTGCATGCAGCGAGGAAGGTATTAGCAGCCAAGATCCACAAGTGAGCTACACCAGCCTTTTCTCCATAATGTGATGAGGAATATTTATCTCGACAAATTTCTCGCCTTTTACTTTATAGCCGAACTTTTCATAAAAGCCAACCGCAGTATCCCGGGCATGCATAGTTAAAGTTTTGAAACCTTTATCCCGGGCCAGGGTTTCTGCAAAGGTCATGATCGATTCACCGATCCCTTTACCCTGCATATTTTTTTGTACCGCCATTTGTCGGAGCCTGGCACAACCATTATTCATATCGGAAAGAATGCAGCACCCCATCATAACATCTTCATCAAAAGCGCCGATGAGAATGTCTTTTTTTTCTTTGGCTAATTCATCAGGTGAAAAAGATAAACCCAGTGGCTTACGCATGATCTCATAGCGCAATGTTACCATTTGCTGGTACTCTTTGCTGCCATGGTCTATTTGTTTTAAACCCATGCTGCAATATAATAAAATCTTTTTTGTCTATTGATAGATCAGCATAATGGAAAATTAAAAGGGGCCATTCGCATGACCCCAATTAATATAACCCCCCGGTTAATTCGTTTAGTATTTTCTATTTGTAATCCTGTTTTACTTAAGTTGTAGCAACAACAGGATTTATAATTTATTCATCTTCTCTTTTTAGTTTTGAATCCGGATCATCACTCTCTTTTATCATGTTATTCCTGGTTACTAAGCAGGCATCATTTGTGCCAAACGCTGAAATACAGCATTGATAAGGGTTTCAGCGAAACGCTGGTTAATGATATTTCCATTTTACGGAATAATTTTCTAAAAACTGTAAAGTTGCGCTGGCTTTGCAAGGCCATTTTGCCAAATAACATGGTGTGTTTTTTTATAAGCAGCCGCGATTTTTCAAGTTTTAAATGAGAGCTTTTGCCTCCATTTTGGTATTAATTTTCCAGTAACTTATATTTCTTTGTATTTATCTCAAATAGTATATTTTTGCACCTGATTAACCAAATATTTAATATTATGTCAGACATTGCAACAAGAGTAAAAAAGATAATTGTTGACAAATTAGGAGTTGATGAAGCCGAGGTTACGCCTGAAGCTTCTTTCACTAACGATTTAGGTGCCGATAGCTTGGACACCGTTGAATTGATCATGGAATTTGAAAAGGAATTCAACATTTCTATTCCTGATGAGCAAGCCGAAACCATTACTACTGTTGGACAGGCCGTTACTTACCTTGAAGAGCACGCTAAGTAGTCATCACTGTTTTTAATCATCGCAGGCAAACTTTATGGATTTAAAGAGAGTAGTTGTTACCGGATTGGGCGCCCTTACTCCATTAGGAAAAACCGTTGCGGACTATTGGCAAGGGTTATCGGATGGGGTAAACGGGTGCGATTTTATTAAACAATTTGATGCTGCTAAGTTTAAGACACGGTTTGCCTGCGAGGTTAAGGATTTTGATCCCACCTCTTACTTAGATCGTAAAGAAGCCCGAAAGATCGACCGTTTTTCCCAGTTTGCTTTAATAGTCAGCGACGAAGCTGTAAAAGATGCAGGTATCACTAAAGACAATGTAAATGTCGATAGGGTAGGTGTGATCTTTGCAAGCGGAATCGGCGGCCTAATTACTTTCCAGGAAGAGGTAGTAAACTTTGCTTCCGGTGATGGAACTCCCCGTTTCAATCCCTTCTTTATTCCCAAAATGATACTGGATATTGCCGCAGGGCAAATCTCTATCCGTCATGGTTTCAGGGGACCTAACTACGCCGTAGTCAGTGCATGCGCTTCCTCCACAAATGCCATCATTGATGCTTTCGATAATATACGTCTCGGAAGAGCCGATATCATTGTAGCGGGTGGTAGCGAGGCGGTGATAAGTGCTGCGGGGGTTGGCGGGTTTAATGCAATGAAGGCGCTAAGCGAACGCAACGATGACCCTGCAACAGCAAGCCGGCCTTTCGACAAAGACCGTGATGGTTTTGTGATAGGAGAAGGTGCGGGAGTTCTTATATTAGAAAGCCTGGATCATGCGCTTGCAAGGGGAGCAAAAATTTATTGTGAAATTGCCGGCGGTGGCGCTACCGCAGATGCGCACCATATAACAGCGCCACATCCCGAAGGTCTTGGTGCGCAAAATGTGATGCGTACTGCGTTGAAAGATGCCGGTATGCAACCTGAAGACATAGACTATATAAATGTACATGGTACCTCCACCCCGCTGGGTGATATTGCCGAGACAAAGGCCATTTTAAACGTTTTTGGCGAACATGCATATAAATTAAATATTAGTTCCACCAAAAGCATGACTGGCCATAGCCTCGGTGCCGCAGGCGCTATTGAAGCATTGGCCTGTATCCTCGCCGTTACCCAGGATATTGTTCCGCCCACCATCAATCATTTTACAGATGACCCTGAACTAGACCCTAATCTTAATTTTACTTTCAACAAGGCGCAACGCCGCACCGTAAATGCTGCACTCAGCAACACTTTCGGATTTGGCGGTCACAATGCATCTGTAATTGTGAAAAAATATAAGCCCTGACCCTCCTCTTTTCCTGCAAACACTTTTATCAACAATTGTAATACAGTAACACTTCGGAAGCATAGTGTTGCGCTGGCGTACTATCTCCCCCGTGAGCTTAGTTTAATGCATAATTTTCTTCGAGACAGGCTAAAAGAAAACCTGCGTTTACTTGAGTTTTATTATAGCAAGTCATAAAGTTTGATAACGGTTATACCCGCATTAATTTTTTGATTGCAGCAAATAACATTAATTTCGAAATTAAATTCAATCTAAGTTTTGCAGTTCCTAAAAGATATTTTTAACGGTGACCTAAAAAAGAAAGAGTTTAAAAAACAGCTCAATAATGTGCTGGGCTTTACACCCGGCGACCTTAATTTATATAGAACAGCTTTAAGCCATCGTTCCGTAAGGGAAGGTGCTGATGAAAATAATGAAAGGCTGGAGTTTTTGGGAGATGCCGTATTAAGTTCCGTCGTGGCCCATTACCTGTTCATGAAATATCCATATAAGGGCGAAGGTTTTTTAACCGAGATGCGCAGTAAAATGGTAAACCGCCAGCAACTCAACGACATCGGTATTAAAATGGGGCTTAAAAAAATAACTATTTATAATAAGCACGACAGCTCCCTAAAAATATCACAGATATTCGGAAATACGCTTGAAGCATTGATAGGCGCCGTGTACCTTGATAAAGGCTATAATAAAACACAAAGGTGGGTGGAGAAATACATTATTTCAACGCACATGTTCATGGATGATTTGGAGGGCATTGAAATAAACATCAAGAATAAACTGTACGGCTGGGCCAATAAAAATGGCAAGTCGCTCGAGTTTGAAACCCTGAATGAAAAATTTGAGAATGGCCGCCGCCTGTTTACAATTGGCGCTACGGTAGATGGAGAATTGGTAGCCGAGGGAAAAGGCTATAATAAAAAGGACGCCAGCCAGGTAGCGGCACAACTGGCGGTTGATAAGCTGGGATTGTAAAATAGGGGATGCTGCTAAAACCTTATCCGGTCAGCTCTACATCACCTGTATATCAGGCGTATTATAGTTAAACAAGGGGTAAAATAATGAACAATTTTTTTGAACCCGGCAGGAGTTTTTCGATTAAGCTTCATAGGCGTCGCACTCTTGTACATTTTATCAATGAGGAGCAAAATACCAGGTCTCTAATTTATCCCCTTGCGCAGTATAAACAAATACATTACCACTGCCTAACCTTAATATTGAACTCACAAATATGACCTTTGGTATACTTGGAAGCGGAAGCTGGGGTACTGCCCTTGCCAAAATTTTGACAGACAATGGACAAACAATTTCATGGTGGTTCCGCAATGAAAAGTCTATTGAACAGGTAATGACCCGCCGGCACAATCCACAATATTTAAGTACCGCATATTTCAATCCTTCTCAATTAAAACTTACCACCAATGCTGCAGAAGTTGTGAACAATTCAGATTGTATCATCATTGCCATACCTTCTGCTTATGCGGCTTCTACGCTGCTCACTCTTGGAAAGGATATTTTTGCAGGTAAAAAGATCATCAGCGCCATCAAAGGGATTTTGCCAGAGCATAACTTGTTGTTGAACGAATTTTTAAACAATGAATTTGACTTCCCCCTGGACAATTATTTTGCGGTATTGGGGCCCTGCCATGCAGAGGAAATAGCCGCGGAGAAATTGTCTTACCTCACATTTTCGGGCATTGATGAGGCGGTAACACATACCATTGCAAGCCATTTTAAAACGGACTATCTCAATACAGTAGAGAACAATGATATCTATGGCGTACAGTTCGCTGCGGTATTAAAAAATGTTTATGCCATAGGAGCAGGAATGGCACATGGGCTTGATTATGGAGATAATTTTTTGAGCGTGTTGATTGCAAATAGCGCTGATGAGATGGCTGGATTTCTAAAAAGAGCCGGGATAAAAAATATAGAAGTTGGGCATGCCGACGCCTTTATTTCCAGCAATGATCATCGTGCCAATTATGCGGCTTCCGTTTATTTGGGAGATCTTTTGGTGACCTGTTATTCTTTGTACAGCCGCAACCGCACATTCGGTAATATGATCGGTAAAGGCTATTCTGTAAGATCGGCGCAGGTAGAAATGAAAATGGTGGCGGAAGGATACAATGCCAGTAAATGTATGTACCTGATCAATCAAAAAATAAAAGCTGAGATGCCCATAGCAGAAACGGTTTACCAGGTATTATGGGATCATCTGCCGGCAAGAGAAGGGTTCAGTAAAATTGAACAAACATTGATTTAAGATCGTTACCTTTAGAATACAAACTTCGTTATGCCATTTTCATTCACAGGTTTCAGCAGTACCGCCATTTTAATAATGGTAGCTTGCCTGGCAACGATTGAAGCGGTAAAACACATAAGAAAAAGGCTTCACCATTCAGAAAAATAAATCTGCCGCAATTCCATCTGCAAATAATTTCCCCTCTTTTGTCAATATGAGTCTGCTTTTGTTATAATCGATTTTTTGGCCCATTTGCCATTTGCCACTGCCTTTCAATAATGCGTCACTATATTGACCGCCGAAGTCCTTTTTTACTTTTTCAAGATCCACCCCTTCTATCGTTCTCAAGCTTGTCATGATGTATTCATTCAATCGCTGTGTTGGTGTAAGCAACTCCTCCTCGAAGGGGATCAAATTCTTTTTTAGTGACTGGATGTATAAGGCGTTGTTTGCAATATTCCATTTCCTTTTCTTGCCGTCATAGGAATGGGCTGAGGGTCCAAACCCGTAGTATGGTTTTGCCTGCCAGTAGCTGCTATTATGTTTGCTCCGCATTCCGGGTTTTGCAAAATTGCTGATCTCGTAGTGCTCGTAGCCAGCCTCCTCCATCCACTGCATTAATAGTAAAAATTGTTCTGCCTGTTTTTCCGCATCTACTGGTTCTTTTTTGTGTTGAGCAATCATTTTGTGCAATGCGGTACTCGGCTCAACGGTAAGTGCATAACAGGATATATGCGGAATTTTTTTTGCAATTACAAGCGATACGTTTTTTTTCCATTCGTCATTACTTAACAACGGAGAGCCATATATTAGGTCGATGGAAAAATCAGTAAAGCCTGCGTCTGTTATTTCATCGATACATCGGATTGCATCCGCGGCGCTGTGTGCCCGGTTCATCCAATCCAGTTCTGCCTGCAAAAAAGATTGTATGCCTACGCTTAGCCTGTTGACGCCGGAATGGCGCCACTGCTGAAGTTTCAGGCCAGTGATATCATCTGGGTTAGCTTCTATTGTGATCTCTGCATCGGAGCTTATACTAAACTTTTTGTGCAATGCATCAAAGACTAATTTCAGGTCATCTATTGT
This sequence comes from Ferruginibacter sp., assembly GCA_039922055.1. GTDB lineage: Bacteria > Bacteroidota > Bacteroidia > Chitinophagales > Chitinophagaceae > Ferruginibacter. The sequence continues at coordinate 754 of JBDSAP010000209.1, read as the reverse complement.
TAGCAGGCTTGGCGTGCCGCCGCCAAAATAAACCGTGTCCACTTGGTTCGGCATGTCGTCATACACAGAAGTAAGTTCAATTTCCTTCACCATAGCTTCGATCAATTCCTTCTTCAACTGTAAGGATGTAGAGAAATGAAAATTGCAATAGTGACAAGCCTGTTTACAAAAAGGAATATGAATATAAATGCCGGACAAAGATTTTTAATTAACGATTTTAGACTTTAGTTTTGAATTCAGTAATGACCAATTCACCATCCTTCTTCTACAAATTATTTTTTTCTTCAATAATTATTGCAGGCTCGATGGTTAGTGTTTATTCCCAGGTTAATCCTGGCGGGTCATACCTGCTCCGCATTAATTATATAGATAAAGATAGTTCATTTAGTTACCAGGGTCTTGGTTTGCAAACGAGCTTTGTCAATCAGCCGCAGTGCGCAGATTATATTAAAAAAATTCCATCCATACTGGCATTAAAAGGTTACCCAGCAGCGTCAGTTGATTCAGTTATATATGATTCAAGTTTTGCTGAAATAAGTTTATATCTCGGCATACAACATTTGTTGGTAAAGCTTAATACTAATGTTGAAAAAAAAGTACTGGAGCTGAGTGGTTTTCATGAGAAGGATTTTACTGGTAAGCCGTTGAATATAGCGCAACTCGAACTTTTGAAAGACCGGGTATTAAACTATTATGAGAAAAATGGGTACCCCTTCGCCGCAGTTTTTTTAGATAGTATACAGCTTACGCAAGG